>JBGQNJ010000120.1:0-5019 GCA_041501065.1 Dehalococcoidia bacterium | reverse complement strand
GCTCTCGGGCCTCCAGGGTCGTTGCTCGCCGGAGGCGACATAGAAGGCGCGGGCTTCGTACTCGCGCCGGAGGGCCTCCTCGAGCACGCCCACAAGCTCGCCTTCGTAGTACTCGTATTCCGGTCCAGCCGCCTGCTCGGCCATCCTGCCGCTCCTCACTTTCAGCGCGACCCGGCTTCGTCGAAACCTAGTCTAGCACGAGCAGCGGTGAAAGAGACAAGCACCGCCACTCCCGAAGACGCTAGTACGGGCCGACGTTCTCGAAGATGCGACGGGGGTTGTCCCGCGTCATCGTGTCGATCTGCGTCTGGCTGACGCCGGCCTCCAGCAGCGCCGGTATGATGTGATCGGAGATGTGGAGGTAGTTCCAGTTCGGCACGAACTGCTTGATGATTTCCGGCTTGTACATGTCGATGTACACGCAAGCATCGTGGGAGAGGACCATGCGCTCGGCGTAGCCCATCCGGCAGAGCGCGGCTACGGTGGCGATGCGCTTCTCGTCGGGCAGGAAGAGGTCCAGGCCAAAGCGGTCCATGCCGAGGTAGGAGCCGCCGTCGAGCAGCTTCGTCAGATAGCCCAGGTCGTCGCTGTCGCCGCTGTGGCCGATAATCACGCGCCCCAGGTCGACGCCCTCTTCGGCGAAGATGCGCTGCTGATCGAGGCCGCGCTTCGTGGCCGCGTGCGTATGGGTCGTAATGGGTGTGCCGGTGCGAAGATGGGCGCGCGCGACCGCCCGCAGCACCTTCTCGACGCCTGGCGTCACGCCGGGTTCGTCTGTCGCGCACTTGAGGATGGCCGCCCGAACGTCCGTCCCCTGGATACCGTCGGTGATGTCGGCCACGAAGAGGTCGGTCATCTCGTCGATCTCGCGGCTGACGAAGTAGGCGGGTAGATCGTTGAAGTAATACATGCCCGTGGCGGCCACGACCTGCAGCCCCGCCTTTTCGACGACCGGCAGCAGGCGGGGGATGTTGCGGCCGATGCCGAGGACCGTAGGGTCAACGATCGTATCGACGCCCCTGGACTTGAGGGTTGTGAGCATTTCGACGGCCTTGTCCACCTCCGCCTGCTCGTCCCAGACGCTGGGGAAGTTGCGGGCAACGCCCTCAGACTGGACGATGATGTGCTCATGCATGAGTGTAAAGCCGAGGTCGGAAGTGGCCACAGGGCCCGTCATCGTCTCGACCATAGGCCCGCCGATTGCTGTCCTGTCGACCGTTGGCGCCATAGCCGTCATGTTGGACTCCTTTTCGCTCTCGTCGCGGCACGCCGACGGGGTCAGGCCCGCGGCCACGACGGCAGAGGCGGCGGCAAACTGGAGTAGACGCCGCCGCGATACCGGCTTTCCGAGGAGATCGTTCTGGCGGTCGGTGAGCTTCATCGTCGCCTTGTCCGGCCGGGTCAGGTCAGATGCTTTTCCGCTTCGGTGGCGGCGCCCTTGAAGGTGTTGCGGGCCATCATATTTGGCTCCGGTATGCTGCGCGCCTCGAAGAGATCGCGCTGGAGGCGGCGGGCCTCGGCGTTATCCGGCTCGACGCTGCACACCCAGTCGACGAGGTGGCAGGCGAGCGGCAGATCACCGATCGTCTGCAGGTCGCGGGCGCGGGCGACGAGCGCGGTGGAGCCGGTCAGCTTGACGATCTCCGCGGCCTGGTCGGCCGTCTTGGCAGCCCAGAAATCGGCGGGGTTGCCATCATACCAGCCGCCGTACTGCCGCCAGACGCCCTGGACGATGAACTTGGGGTGGCCATAGATGGGCTGGAGATAGGGCTTCGCTGCCAGATCGGCCGGAGGGTCGACCTCGCGAAGTATCTGCTCCAGCCACTGCCCCTTGTTCATGCGTTCGACGACCTGGTCATCGATTGAACGTAGATAGCGAGCGGTATCCAGACAGGCGGTCTGGACGTTATCTTCGCCCTCGATGGCCGGGCCGTGACCGGGCAGCAGGAATGCAGGGCGCTTCTCGGCGATTGCCTCCAATCCCTCGGCCCAGCCTCTGGTGTAGCGTTGGACCTTCCAGGGGTTGCCGACGTTGGGGCAGGCCCAGATGAAGAAGTCCCCTGCAACCGCGATCCTCCGGTCCGGCGCCCAGACCCAGGTGTGATCGTCGGTCTCGCCCATGCCGTAGACCAGCTCGAAGGTCTCGCCGCCGGCTTCGACGGACGTGCGGTCGTGGTAGGTCGTGTCGGGGTAGGCGAAGACCGGGACGGGGGCTGGCAGGGAGGGGTCCGGCGGAGCGACTCCCCACTGCTGGGCATTGAGAAAGCGGATCCAGCCGGCCATGCGTTCATAGCGCTGGAAGCGGCGGATGACGTTTTCGTGGCCGATGATGGTCGGGCGGTCGTGGCCGCGTGCGTCGGCGTCTTTGAGGAAGGCGTCGGTGCCGCCGACGTGATCGACGTGACCGTGAGTGTAGATGATCGTTCGCACAGGCAGATCCGTGCGTCTTCGCAGCTCTTCGACGATGGGCGGGCCATTACCCTGCAGAGACGTATCGACGATGACGATGCCGTCATCGGTGAGGAGGGCGATGACGTTGCCGAAGTAGGGGAAGAAGATGGTGCCGGGCGCTACTTCCGTTATGCCCTGCGCATTGCCGCCCAGGCTGACGATGGAGCTGGAGCCGGGCGGGGGCGTTCCAATAGGGCCGGGTGAGGCTGTTGCGGCGGGCGCAGTGGCAGCGGGATTGGTGTGCTTCTCCTCGCCGCCTTCGGTGCATGCGCCGGCAAGCCCGACACCGGCGACGCCCATGGCCGCGACCGCGCCCGTCTCCAGCAGCTTGCGCCGCGACATCTTCCCGGCGAGGAACCCGCGCCTCTTGTTCGACGATGCCATTGCCGGCTTTCAGTCCTTCGGCTGGACGCCGGATGCCATTAGCGCCAGGTCGCGGTACTGTTTGAGCGGCGACTCGATGAGGATCATCATGCGCTGCGCTTCCATCGAGCCTTCGGCGTGAACGGTGGTCACCTCCATGTGGGCGCTGTCGGCGGAGGCGACCATGTTGTGCGTCATTTGCAGGATGCGCATGCGTTCCTCAGTGGTGTACTTCGGCGAAGCCCCCAGGTAGTGCTCCAGATAGTCGTGGATGTCGGGGTTCTGCCAGTCGAGATACGTGGGCATGGTGGTGATAATGCCACCGGCGATGTCCTGGATCGTCTTCATGATCTCGTGGTAGTTCTTGGCGAAGTGAAGCTTCGCCATGTTGGTGATCAGCGGGCTGGGAACGCATATCTCGCCGTAGTAGACCGGCGACTTGATGGCGGCGGTGCCCAGCGCCTTCAGCGTCTCGACGTACGCGACGACCTCCGACAGCTTGCCGCGAATGTGACCCACCTTCTCCAGCCCGTTGACCTCGGCGACGGCGAGCGCGATTCCCGCCATGACCTCGACGATGGGAATCTTGTAGGAGACGGCGGTGAATCGGTGGTAGGTGGCGAAGGTGTAGGCGAGGAGCATGGAGTACTGCCACTCGCGGCAGAGGAAGACGCGGTCCCAGGGAACGAGGACGTTATCGAAGACGATCATCGCTTCTACGAGGCCGCGGTTGGGACGGTTCGACGGGAACTCGGCCGGTGAACGCTCGCCGCGGCCGGGCCGGCAGATGAGGTGGACGCCCTTCGTCGCAACAGGGATGGCGAAGGAGACTGCGTAGTCGGCTTCGTTCTCGCGCATCTGGCGGGTGGGCACGACGAGGAGCTCGTTGGCAGCAGGCGCGCCGGTGATGTGGATCTTGGCGCCCTTCACGATGATGCCGTCCTTGTTCTCGTCGACGACGTGGACGTAGTAGTCGGGATGGACCTGCGCCGCGGGCACTTTGCTGCGGTCGCCCTTGACGTCGGTGACGGCGCCGCAGAGCATGAGGTCGTTGGCGCGCAGGTGTTCCAGGTAGGCGCGCGCCCGCTCTTTGTACTCCAGCTTCCCCATCTGCTCGGCGGTCGCCATGATGGCGTTCAGGCAGTCGGTGCCGATGTCCTTGCCGAAGGGCAGGCCGCCGGTGAGGCGGATCGACTGCTGTATCATCTGCATGCGCATGTCGATGTCCTGTGGCGTCTTCGGCGTGGTGAAGTAGCGGCTTATCGGCTCGCCGGTCTCAGGATGCGGCGCGACGAAGAGGTCGCGGATCGCGGGGTCCTTCGATTCCGTGAGCACGAAGTCGCCGGCCGCGGTCTCGGTGCCGATCTTGAGGATGGGATGAGTGGTGACGTCCTCGATCTTCTCGCCGAACATGTAGACGCTGCGGCCGTCGCGAAGGCTCTCTCTGTACTGCTCCGGTGTGCGGATTGCCATATCCATCCCCTCCTCTGCGGGCGATAGTGATCGAAGCCGCCGCGGCGTCCGCCGGCGAACGGGTGGGTCTCCTTCCGGAGCCCTGCTGCTCCGGTGGGCACCAAGATAGTCCTTGCCCTATTAGCGGTCAAGGAGCCGGCCGGCCTTGCCGCGCAGTCAAGAGTATTGGCGAATCGGCCTTGATTGAGTGATAATTGGGAAAGGACGATGACCGAGCCCAGCCAGCGCACCCTGACGTACGAGCTGCCGCCGATACGGCCCCCCAGCGAGGCCCGCTCGCTGCTGGTGCGCGTCATGCGTGGCTGCCCCTGGAACTACTGCACGTTCTGCGCCGTCTATAAGGACTTGCCTCGCAAGGGGATGCTGCGAACGGTGGACGAGGTGAAGGGCGACATCGACGCCCTGCGCGCCGGCGCCGACGAGATGCGCAGCCTCGGGCGGACAGTCGAGCCGCGCACCGCCTTCCTCGCCGATTCCAACGCCATCATCGTCAAGACCGACGACCTCGTCGAGATCATCGTTCAATTGCGGGAGTCATTCCCGTCCATCGAGCGCATAACCTCCTACGCGCGGGCGAAGACGATTCTCAAGAAGGACGCGGCCGACCTGCGAAGGCTGCGTGAGGCGGGACTGAGCCGCCTCCACATGGGCCTGGAGAGCGGCGACGACGAGGTGCTGGCGCGCGTCCAGAAGGGCGCCACGTCGCGGGAGATGATCGACGCCGGCAGGAAG
>JBGQNJ010000119.1:0-5077 GCA_041501065.1 Dehalococcoidia bacterium | reverse complement strand
TTATGCCGTCGCGCGATATGATCATCAGCTCCTGCCTGTCGTTGACCGTGCGCGCCGCCACGACAACCCCGGTCTTGTCTGTGACCTGCTGCGTGATCACGCCGGCGCCGCCGCGATGATGTCGCGGGTACCCGTCGAAGGGCGTCCGCTTGCCGAAGCCGTTCGCTGTCACCGTCAGCAACTGCATCTTCGACGTTACCACCTCCATGCCCACGAGGGCTTCATCCGGGGCAAGCTGGATGCCGCGCACGCCGCCGCTCGCCCGCGACGCCGCCCGCAACTCCTTGACCGAGAACCGCACCGCCTTCCCGTGGTCGCTGATCAATATGACGTCGTCGTTCTCGGCGGCCTGCTTGGCCGTGACGAGCTCGTCGCCGGGCTCCAGGTCCATGCATATGAGGCCGGCGCGCCGGACCGATTCGAACTCCGAGAGCGCCGTCTTCTTCACCTCGCCGCGTCGCGTCGCCTGGACCAGGTAGTCTTTCTCGAACGTGCGCACGCCGACAAGGGCCGTCACCGTGTCGCCCTGCGGCATGTCTATCAGGTTCACCAGCGCCTCGCCCTTCGCCTGGCGCTTCGCGTCCGGCATGTCGTACGCCCTCAACTGGAATACGCAGCCGCGGCCGGTGAAGAAGAGAAGGCTGTCGTGCGTGTCCGCGACGAGCAGGCGGTAGACGGCGTCCGCCTCGCGCGTCGTCATGCCCGTTATGCCGCGACCGCCGCGCCGCTGCAGTCGATAGGTGTCCAGCGGGATGCGCTTGGTGTAGCCGCGGTTGCTCAGCGTCACGACGACCTCCTGATGCGGCACCAGGTCCTCTTCCGTCAGCTCCTCGAGCTCTTGGTCGATGATCCGCGTGCGCCGAGGGTCGCCGAACTTCTTCTTTGTTTCCTGCGAGTCCTCTTTGATGAGGTAGTCTATCTTGCGCGGGTTGGCCAGCAGGTCCTCCAGGTAGGCGATCTGCTGGATCACGCCCTTGTACTCCTCTTCGATCTTCTGTCGCTCCAGGCGCGCCAGGCGGCGCAACTGCATGTCGAGGACCGCCTGCGCCTGGCGGTCGCTCATCTTGAACGGCGCCTTCATCAGCCGTTCCTTCGCTTGCTCCGCCGACTGCGCCCGCCTTATCGCCTGGATCACCTCGTCCAGGTTCTGCAGCGCCTTCATGAGCCCCTGGAGGATGTGCTCGCGCTCCCGCGCCTTCTCCAGATCGAACTGGGAGCGGCGTCGGATGACCTCGCGCCGGAAGCTGATGAAGTGCTCCAGCATCCGCTTCAGGCTGAGCGTGCGCGGCTGCGCGTCGACCAGCGCCAGCATGTTGATGGGGAATGACGACTGCATCCCCGTGAAGCGATAGAGCTGGTTCAGGACCTGCTGCGCCTGCCCGGCGCGGCTCAACTCGATGACGATGCGCATGCCGTGCCGGTCCGACTCGTCGCGCAGGTCGCTTATGCCGTCGATGCGCTTGCTTCGCGCCAGGTCGGCGATGCGTTCTATGAGCGACGCCTTGTTCGTCATGTATGGCAGCTCAGTGACAATGATCTGCTGCCGGCCGCCGCGCGTCGTCTCTTCGATGTGCGTGCAGGCGCGCATCATCACGCGGCCACGGCCGTCGCGGTACGCCTCCTTGATGGCGTCTTCGCGCGCCTCCGTGCCGTCCTTACGCGTGCGTTCGTAGCGGAAGATGAAGCCGCCGGTGGGGAAATCGGGGCCTTTTACGACTTCCGCCAGTTCGTCGGTGGTTGCGTCTGGCTTGTCGATGAGGCGGCAGACGGCGTCGCACACCTCACTCAGGTTGTGCGGCGGCACGTTCGTCGCCATGCCGACGGCGATGCCGTAGGCGCCATTCACGAGCAGGTTCGGCAGCCGCGACGGCAGCACAGTGGGTTCGTTGAGGCTGCCGTCGAAGTTGGGCGTGAAGTCGACGGTCTCTTTGTCGATGTCGCCGAGCATCTCCTCGGCTACCGCTGCCAGGCGCGCCTCCGTGTAGCGCATCGCCGCCGCCGGGTCGCCGTCCACGCTACCGAAGTTGCCCTGGCCGTCGACGAGCGGGTAGCGAAGCGAGAACTCCTGGGCCATGCGCACCATGGCCTCGTAGACGGGGCTATCGCCGTGGGGGTGGTACTTGCCGAGCACCTCGCCGACGATGCGGGCGCTCTTCTTGTAGGCGGAGTTTGGCCTCAGCCCGATCTCCGACATGGCGTAGAGGATGCGACGCTGCACGGGCTTGAGGCCGTCGCGGACGTCCGGCAGCGCGCGCGACACGATGACGCTCATCGCGTAGTCGAGGTAGGACGCCCGCATCTCGTCTTCGATCTTGATCGGGCGCACCTTGCCGATGCCGGTGTCGGTGTCGGATGTCATTCTGTTACCTTGCTTTTGTCTGGGATTACGCCAGCGTCATTCTATCACAATCGAATCTAACGGTCTCTGTTCGATGGCCCGCTCGGGGCCTTCGTGGCGCTCGCGGGGGCAACGAAAAAGGGCGGAAGGTGCGCCTTCCGCCCTCGTTGTCATGCCAGGCGCCGCGGCTACTCCTCGAAGCCCTCCTCGGCATCATCCTCGCCCTCGGTGGCGTCCTGGTAGTCCTGGAGCGTCATGTCGCCTTCCGTGGCGACGGTCTCGCCTTCCCACTCCTCGCCCTCTTCCGCTTCCTCGGGCGCCGCTTCTTCGTCCTCCAGGCCGCGCCGCACCAGGCGCTCCTTCACATAGGGACGCACCGTCTCGCCCGCCGTGGCGGGGAATGACGGCCTCCCCTGCTGGCCCGGGTGCTGATAGATCTCGCGGATAATCACGCGCTGTTCCGACAGGCTGGCGACGGCCGCGACGTAGCGGTTCCCGCCCTCGATCAATCGAAGCAGACGCAGCCCTAGCTTCGGCTCAAGCCGGCCCACGTAGTCGCCGTCGGGAGTGACGACCGCCAGGGTATTGTCCTGTGGCCTCACCTCGACGGTCTCACCCGCCGTCAGCCGCCCGAATGCTTCGGGCGCCACCGCCCTCAGGGTGGCGATGCCGGTCTTCCCAGTATCGGCGATGAACAGCGACGGGTCGATCTTGCGGGTGCCGCCGCCCTGCGCCGCTGCGGCGGCCTTAGCGCGCACTTCGAGCCGCTCCAGATTCTTGCGGGCGATGGTGTTCAGCGGCTCCATCTCCAGCGCCTTCTGATAGGCCGTTCGGGCGTCATGGTATTCACCCATCTCCATCAGCGCCTTACCCAGCCGGTTATAGGCGTCGACGTCGGAGGGGAACATGCTGATGAGGGAGCGGTTAAGGGCCGCCGCTTCTCTCCAGCGGCTTTCGAGCGCCAACTGAATCGCCTGCTCGACGCGCTGGCGCCGGAGGCGAGTGGTTTCTCCCGTTTGGTAGTTCATCACCATGCTGCCGCCTGTCTACCCTATTCTAGCTCGGCAATCCCGCGCGGAACTTGAGCGTTTCTAAAGAAATCGTGACAGAATTCGTGACAAATCCGTGCAGGCGCCCGCCCGCGGGGCAACCGCCTGCGCCCATTTCCACGCGGTCTAGGGAGAAATACCGGAATTTCGGCGCTAAGTCAAGTGGGGAAATCCCGACACGGCGAGATCGATGAACAAGGAAGGATGGTCGGGGTGGGCAGATTTGAACTGCCGACCTCACGGTCCCGAACCGTGCGCTCTAGCCTAACTGAGCTACACCCCGCTGCCAAAGAAGCGCCGCGCCCTCGGCTGACGTAGATTCGAGGCACGCAGGCGTGTCAAATGATAGCAGACTCGCCGCCGGCCTGTCGAGCAATGGCGCGGATTCGACGCCGCCCGTGACTTGGGGCGCAACCGGCAGAGGAAGGCGAGGTGTCGCGATGCGAAGTGCGGGAAGAGCGGGGCCGCTCGGGGTGCCGAGCGGCCCCAACGCCAACCCAAACCGGCGCCAAGCCCGCCGGGCCGCGGCGCGTAACAAACGACCGCCGCCAGCTTCCTTGCTCGGCGGCAGTCGTAAAAGCGAAGCTCAAGGAGAGGACGTATTCCTCAGATCAATGGCCTCCGGTGCTACTTGTGCTGCTCATGCGCCATGCGGATCCGCTCCGGCGTGAACCTCGTCAGCGGAATGACCCGTGTCCTGGACCGGATAGTCGACGGCACCAGGCCCAGCGCCCGCGTCTCATTCTCCGCTTGAACGATGGCGACGCCGCGATGCTCTCCAGAGAGGCAACCGAACTCGAACCTATCGAGCACCTTCGGGTCCTCCCTGACTATCGTGTCCAACTCCGTCAGGCACTCCTCCGGTGTATGTGTCGACTCTATCAGGTAATCTGACATCTCACTGCTCCCTTTCATCGTCTTCCATCACTTTCCGACCTTTTTATGATAGAAAGGCGGCGTGCAGAGCGCATGACTTGAACCTGCTGCCGCGTGAAGGATGCGTGAAGGACCTCCGCCGCCATCGTGGCGACTGTAATGGCGACGCATCGCCCCCGTTTCTTGATATGGAGAGGCACAAGCCTATGCCAATCGAATAGTCTGTTGAGGCGCTGAACCGAGGACGTGTCCCCTTGCGGGGCGTAGCGGTAAGCCGTCGGCAGGTCATGCCTACCGGCAGGCAAGCCGCAATGGTCACCAGGACCTCGGTGAGCCAGTGGTGAAACCGGCAACAGCAGATCGAGCAATCGAGCCTGTCGCTGCCGGTCCCTCTTTGGCCCGCAGCGGCAAGAAGGAAGCAGAATGCTCCAGCGCCTTATCAACCGCAAACTCGTCGGGCGTGCACCCAGAACCCTTCTCGGCGCCCTCGTGCTTTTCGCCTTCCTGCCCCTGGCGATGGCCGCGCAGCCCTTCTGCCAGGTCCAGCAGGCCCGCGACGCCTACAGCGTCGAGATCGTCACCGACGGGCAGAGCTGGGACGACGCCAGCCTCAACACCGTCCTCGATGCCCTGAGCCGCCTGCCGCCGCATGTCGTCAGGCAGTTGGGCAGCCGGACCTATGGACGACTGTACATCCTCTCCAACTCGGAATCGCGCAGCCTGTCCGGCGCCAAAGTCTACTCCAGCGGCGCCAACTTCTACTCGAATAACGACGGCCGGAACGAGCTCGTACTCTTTCCGAATCAGGGGACCA
>JBGQNJ010000118.1:0-5113 GCA_041501065.1 Dehalococcoidia bacterium | reverse complement strand
GCGTTCCTCGAGCATCGCCAGCGTCGCCGCGTCCGCGTAGTAGCTGCCCTCGCCATGCGTTATCGGGATGGTCAACACGTGCCCCGGCTCGCATCTGCCGGTGAACGGCGTGTCGACGTTCTCGACCCGCAGGTAAGCAGGCTGGCAGCGGAATTGGAGGCTATCGTTGCGCCTGAGGACGCCGGGAAGGAGACCAGCCTCGCACAGGATCTGGAAGCCGTTGCAGCTACCGAATACGAGGCCGCCGCGTTCGGCGTGGCGCGCCACCGCCTCCATCACCGGCGAGAATCGGGCAATGGCTCCGGCGCGGAGGTAGTCGCCGTAGGAGAAGCCGCCCGGCAAGACGACGCAGTCGAAGGCCGATAGGTCGTGCTGGCGGTGCCAGACGTACTCAACCTCCTGACCCAGCAGTGTATCGAGCACGTAGTAGCAGTCCCCGTCACTCCACGTGCCCGGGAACACAACCACGGCAAACCGCATCGGAGCTCCTCAGTTGTGTGGGATTTCGGCAGAGCCATTATAAACTGATCTATGGCCCTAGCAATAGGGGGAGAAAGAATTACGTGGCGTCTTCAGGGGATGTCGCTTCCTCATCCTCCGCCTGAGCATCGTCTTCGCCGACGGAGAAGGCGGCGAGGGCCGATAGAGGCGAGCGACGGCGCGTCCGCTTCTTCGAAGCGCCGGTCTTCGTTTCGGCAGTGGCGGGATCGGCCGGGTACTCGAGGCGCGGATGATAGACGCCCCGCAGTGTCGCCTTGAACGACTCCGAAATGACGTTCATTTCGCGCAGCGTCAGGTCCGACTCGTCGAGCTGGCCCTCCGCGAGCCGCTCCGCGATGACCTCGTCGACACGGGCGTCTATCTCCGCCGGAGACCGCTCCGAGCTGCCGCGGACGGTCGCTTCGGCAGAGTCGGCCAGCATCACAATCGCCGTCTCACGGCTCTGTGGCTTGGGGCCCGGATAGGAGAAGAGCGACGGGTTCACGTCCCCATCCTGCTCCAGGGCCTTGCGGTAGAAGTACGTCGCCTGGCCCGTCCCGTGATGCTGCGCGATGAAGTCGCGCACCTGCCCGGGCAGGCGGTGCTCGCGCGCCAGGTCCATGCCGTCTTCGACGTGGCGCGACACGATGCGGGCGCTCTTCCGAGCATCGATCTTGTCGTGCGGGTTGCTGCCGTCCATCTGGTTCTCGATGAAGTAGCCGGGGCGGCGCAGCTTCCCGACGTCGTGATAATAGCAGCCGACCCTCACGAGGAGAGCGTCCGCGCCGATGAGGTCGGCGGCACGCTCCGCCAGGTTGCCGACGATGATGCTGTGATGGAACGTCCCGGGCGCTTCGTCCTGTAGGCGGCGCAGCAGCGGCTGGTTGAGCTGCGCCAGCTCCATTAGCTGGACGCGTGTCGTGATGCCGAGCATCAAGCCGAGCATCACGAAGGCGCCGACGGACAGTATTGCCGAGAGGAGGCCGTTCACGCCCGAGGCCAGCGCCATCCAGGGGATGTCCCACGCCCTCCGGTCAACGTCGAGGAACCAGACCGCGCACAGCACCGCCATCGAGACTGCGGCGACCAGCAGGCCGCCAAGCGCGTAGCGGTTCAACCGCTCGGCCTTGTGGACCGAAAGCGCGCCAGCAACACCGCCGAACCCGTACACGCCGAGGGTGCGCAGCGCATCGAGAGGACTCGACGTCATGCTCGCCGAAACGTCCGGCAGGTACACCACCACGAACGTGACCAGCGCTCCCAGCACGGCCGCGACGGCGACCGCCAACTGCCCTTCGACGAGGGCCGCGAGGAGCATGGGAACAGCGGCAAGCGGCAAGGCGTAGGCCAGGAAGTGGCGTTCGTGGTCCGGCAGCACGAGAGGCACATAGAGCTTGGCAGCAAGCACCGCGACAGCCGTCAGCGCAAGGAGCAGCACCAATCGCCGAAAATCGCCGGTGCTCTCTGTCCGAAAGACGTAGACGTAGTAGCCTAGCATGCCCGCGGAGACAACTGACAGCACGACGACAGCCATGACGCTTCGCCACTCCAGGCGCCGCGAAAGCAGGCCCGCCTCTCGCATCGCCTCCATAGCAGTGCTGTCGATGACGTCGCCGCTGCGGACTATCACCTGGTTCTTCGTGTAGGAGACACGAACCGGCGCAATCGCGGCCCGCGCTGCCTCCCTGGCCTCGGCGGTCTTGGCCTCGTCGACCTCCAGGTTGGGCACGATCAGCGGCTTGACCAGCGAGCTCACGACCGCCGCCTCCTCGACCGAAAACGACGGGTCGATGAGTTGCGGCACCTGATCCGCTATCGAACTCTCCTGCCCGCGGGCGACGGCGCCGGCGAGCACCTTGTCTAGCACGTTCTTGGCTCCCTCCGACACGCGCTGCCACTGGTCGGACGGCATATCCAGGATGAAGGCCTCGTAGTCGGGCGCGAAGAGATTCTCCGTGCCGCGGAGCGCGCTCAACTTCTGCGAGCGGGTCAGATTGGAGGAATTCCGCACACTCTCGACGTCGGTGATCAGCTTCTCCAGTTTGCCCATCTGCTCGTTCTGCACGTCGCTGCTGAATACGAGGACGTCCGGAACGGCGGCGGCGGCCGTCTCGCGTTGCTTCTCCGTGAGGACCTGGCTTTCGAAGGAGAAATCGCGGGGCGCCTGCCAGGTGCGCGAGGCGGTGTCACCCTCCCTGGTCTCAAGCTGTCGTGGGAACACAGGCAGGAGCGCCAGCACCAGGAGCACAGCGAGCGCCAGCGCGAAGGAGGTGGCCTGCACGCCGTTAAGCGAGTGCCGCCCCTTCCCCGATCCGCTGCCAAGGCGCCGAGCCTGACCTAGCATCGCTTTCGAAAAGCCTCCTCAGAACGCAACGTCTATGATACCAAAAACGGCGCCTCCCGAACGAAGGCGCCCGTTAGGCTGGAAATGAGTAGGCTCAACTCGATCTTTCCGTCTGCTCCAGCAGCAGCTCGGTCACGCGGGTCAGGGCGTTATAGGCATAGACAAGGTAGTCGCGGGGGTGCAGCTCCAGCGGCTTTAGCGATTCGTCACGCGCGGCTACAGGGTCCGTGTTGCCCTGAGTGAAGTCGATGCTTATCTCCAGCTCGTATAGCTCGCCGTCCGGCCCGAGCACGACGCAGCCGCGCTCCGTGCCCTCGGCGGCGCCGCCTTCGACCTCGATTCCATAAGTGAAGAACGAGCCCGGGAATGGAGGGAAGGGATCAAGGCGAGCGACGGCCTCCTGCAGAAGCTCATGCATCTGCCTGGCCGCCGTCTCGATCACGACGTCGGCCTGCACCTTTCGCGCCATCGGCCCGGTTTCACTCACCATAGTTATGTTCTCCACTGCGATTATAGTGGCCGTCCGGGACGCGCGCGAGCGGCGGCGAACGAAAGATTGTCGGTCACCGGCGGCTGTGTTAGCATACTTCAGTCAGAAGTTATTGGCCATTGTGCATTAACCCTGCCAAAAGCCTATGCAACCGACTCGCCGACAGATCCTGGACCACCTCCGTCGACACGGAAAGGGCTCAGTTAAAGAGCTGGGCGAGTTGCTCGGTCTCACCTCCACCGGCATCCGCCAGCACCTCACGATCCTCGAGCGCGACGGCCTGATCGCAGGCCACGAAGAGCGCGGGCGCGTTGGCCGTCCGGCGCTCGTGTACTCGCTCACCGATCTCGGCGATGCCCTTTATCCGAAGGAGTACGCGACGCTCGCTTCGCTCATTCTGGAAGAAGTGCGGTCCGCCAGCGGCGACCACGGCGTCCAAGAACTGCTGCAAAAGGCGGCGAGGCGAAAAGCGGAGCCGTACCTCGGCCGCGTGGCCGGCCTCGACCTGCCGGCGCGCGTCGCCGAAGTGGCCCGTATCATGGAGGACGAGGGCTGCCTCGTGTCGACCTCCGTAGAAGGCGGCGCGCACTTCATCAACCGCCTCACCTGCCCCTACCCGGACGTCGCCCGCGCCCACAAGGACCTCTGCTACCTCGACTCGCAGTTTATGGGCCACCTGTTGGAGACATCGGCGCGACTGGAGACCTGCATCGTTCGCGGCGACGCGGCGTGTAGCTATCGTATCGAGCCGCGCTAGTCAGCGGGCTTCGTCCCGGCGTGGACCGCCACAGCGCCTCCCCACATAAGCCGGCATCTGACGCTCTCGTAGCCCGCGCCTCGCATGATGGCTGACAACTCCACATGACTGGGGTACGGCTGGAGCGACCGCGGCAGATAGCGGAACGCCTGATAGTCGCCGGAGACGAAGCCGCCCAACAGAGGGATCAGGTACCGAAACAGGAAGCCGAAGACCTGACGATACACCGGCATCGTCGGCTGTGTTAGCTCCAGCGAGGCGACCCGGCCGCCCGGCCGCAGCACACGTCCGAACTCGAGGAACGCGTCGGGCAACGAAGGGACATGCCGCAGCAGGAACGCGTCGACGACGCAATCAGCCACGCCGTCGCGGAAGGGCAGTGCCGTGACGTCGGCCAGCACAAACGAAATCCTATTATCCAGCCCCACGCGACGCACCTTCTCCCGACCGTGGCGCAGCATCTCCAGCGACAGGTCAACGCCGACGATGCGCGCCCGCGGAGAACGGCGGGCAACCGCCAGCGCAAGGTCGCCGGTGCCGGTCGCGAGGTCGAGAACGAGGGGCGCGTCAGGAAGGTTGATCTCACCTACAAGACGCTGCCGCCACTTCTTGATCCGGCCCAGGGTGATGACCGCGTTCGCGAGATCGTAGCGAGGGGCTATGCCGTCGAAAAGGCCGCGCACGTAGCGCGCGCGGCCCCGCTTCTCTTCCACCGCGCCGCCGGGCTAGCCGCGACCGGCCAGCAGCGCCTGCCGTAAGGCGAGGAATGCCTGCTTTTCCTGCTCGATCCCCCTGCTCACGAAGGCGACGATCAGGGTGAAGAGGACGGCCAAGCCAATGACATATCCCAGCTCTTTGAGGCCCGACCCTTCCCACACGTAGCCCAGCGTCAGGAGCAGCCCCACCGAGAGGTGCGTCACAATCGTGAGGGCATTCGCCGGCGCTAGCTCCAGGGGCTGCGAATGGAAGCCATGGGCGACGAGCACGGACCGCACCGCCAGGGGAAGCGTTAGAAGCGGAAGGAGCGCGGTCACCGGCAGCG
>JBGQNJ010000117.1:0-5133 GCA_041501065.1 Dehalococcoidia bacterium | reverse complement strand
CCCGACAGGGGCAGCCAGAGCAGCAGTCCCGCGATACCGATAGCGGCCACGCCGTCGGAGCCGACGTACCTGCCGACGAGGACGGCGTCGACGATGCCGATGGCGGTCGTGGACAGGCGCTCGGCTACGAGCGGAGCGGAGAGACGGAGGATGGTGCCGGTCAGCCGCTCTTCGCTGAGGTCGATGCCGATTGCTTCTTCGGCGCCGAGGGGTATGCCTTCAGAGGTCAACGCTGGGAGTCCTTGTAGCTAGATGACAGTTTTTCGCAATAATCGGGGGCGTAGCGACAATTGTAGCGCAGCGGCCATCCCTGACAGAAGGCCGGAGAGTGTTTGACAATTCCTGAACGTCGGCACCATAATTCGCTTGCCGCGACCTCGGGACTCGTGGAGGCATCGACCATAGCAGGGCCCGAGAGCGGCCGTTTCGACTGTCCATGACCGAAGACCTGGCCGCGTAGGCGCCTCAGGGAGGTAAGAACAAGATGCAGGTACTGGCTTCCGGGACGGGCGAGTACAAGCCGCCGAACCCCGACGGGATGCGAAGCTGGGTGCGTGAACACAAGGTGCGCGCGCCGGTCGACAAGGTGATGACGGAGCAGGAGGCCGTCTCCCGCTTCGTCGACGACGGCGACTACATGGCGTACGACATGAACATCGCCGCCAGAGGGCCTGTCTCCCTCTTCCGCGAGATCATTCGGCAGAAAAAGCGGGACCTCTGGATCGCCGCCAAGTTTAGCTGGTCGGACACGACCCTGCTGGTGGCCGGCGGCTGCGTGAACAAGGTCGACGTGGGCTGGATGGAGACGGGCGCGATCATAAACAACGCCCTGCGCGAAGACCGGCTCAAGTTCATCGAGTGGACAAACGGTGCTCTGTCCTATCGATTGCTGGCGGGCGCGCTGGGCGTTCCCTTCCTGCCCATGCGCTACGTCGGCGGCACCGACGTCTTCGAGAATTCGGGCGCCAAGCTCGTCGAGGACCCTTACACTGGGCAGCCCGTCGTGCTCGTACCGGCACTGAACCCGGACGTCGGCCTGATTCACGTCCATGAGTGCGACGCATTCGGGAACGCGCGCATCTACGGCGCCGGCGTGGCGCCGCGGGAGATCGCGATGGCGTCGCGGAAGCTGATCATTTCGACGGAGCAGATAATCAGCAACGAGGAGATCAGGCGCAGCCCCCAGCGGACGACGATCCCCTACTACCTGGTCGACGCGGTCGTGCTGGCGCCCTTCGGCGGCTACCCGGGGAGCGTGCCCGGCCGCTACGTCGCCGATGCGGAGAACGTCCTGGAGTTCGCCTTCGCGCAGATACAGGGCACGCTGGACCAGTACCTGGAGAAGTACATCTTCAGCGTCGCTTCGCACGAGGAGATGCTGGACAAGCGGGTCGGGGCTGCCAAGCTGCTCAGGCTGTCGCAGGAAGAGACCGTTCGGGAGGGCTACCAATGACTGAGCTGACCTTCACGGACCTGGAGCAGAATATCTGCACCATCGCCAACATGATCGAGGAGGACAAGCTCTACTTCGTGCAGATGGCGGGACCGCCGCTGTTCGCGATCCTCCTCGCGAAGCGGATGCGCACGCCCGAGGTGGGCTTCCTCGTCGAGGAGGGCGCCATTGCTCCCAGCCCCAGCTTCCCCCTGCCGCGGATGATGCTGGGCGCGGCGCGATCGCACTACCGGTCCGTCGCCTGGGAAGGGATGAACATTGTCGACGCGCATGCGGCGCTGGGCTACGTGGACTGGGGCATACTGTCGGCGGTGCAAATAGATAAGTTCGGCAACTTCAACTCGACGTTCCTGGGCAAGGACTACGACCACCCGGACAGGCGCTTCGGCGGGCCCGGCGGCGCCAACGAGATCGCTTCCTGCTGCTGGGGCACGATTATCATGACCAAGCTGGAGAAGCGCAAGTTCGTCGAGAGGGTCGACTTCGTCTCTTCGCCCGGCTACATTGACGGCTCGCCCGGCGCGCGAGAGAAGGTGGGCCTCCCTGCGAACACTGGGCCGTACCGCGTCGTCACGGAGAGGGCGCTGTTCGGATTCGACGAGAAGACCCACATGATGAGGCTCGATGCCATCGCCCCCTGGATAACCCTCGACGAGGTGCTGGAGCGGATGGACTTCAAGCCGCTCATCGCCGAGCCGCTGGGCGTGATGCCGCCGCCCACCGAGGAGGAACTAACGATCATCCGCGCGGAGATCGACCCGGGAGGGTACACGCTGAACCGTGGCGAGTGGCTTACGGTGACGGTTTAGGTTCGTCTGCCACGGGCTCCGCTGGGAGGAGACTGGGAATGAGCGAATCCGGAGAAGGGTCCACGAAACACATGGTGCCGCTGCGAGCCGGCATCTTCCGACTGCCGGACACGCCAGACGGCAAGCCGGTGTTGCTGGGGAGTCGCTGCCCGGAGTGCGGCGCCTACTACTTCCCGAAACGGCACATCTGCATCGCATGTGGCCACGACGGCCTCGACGAGGCAGAGCTGAGCGCGCGCGGCAAGGTATGGACGTACACCATCGCCGGGCAGACGCCTCCGGGATCGCTCGTCGAGGCGCCGTACGCACTCGTCGTCGTCGAGTTGCCGGAGAAGGTGGCTATCAGGGCGGTGCTGACAGACGTCGACCTCGAAGCGGTGGGAGTGGGCATGGACGTTGAGATCACGCTGGCGAAGATGAAGGAAGACCAGGACGGCAACGACGTGATGTCGTACAAGTTCCGGCCTGTCTAGAGAAGCGACGGACACGCCGCGGCGACCGCCGGCAAGCTAGGAGGAATACCGTGGGCGACGATGGCACAAGAGTAGTGATATTGGGGGTCGGCCTCCACCCCTTCGGTCGCTTTCCCGAGAAGAGCATGTCGGACCTCGGCCGGACGGCTGCCCTGGAGGCGATGAAGGACGCCGGCGTCAGCTATAAGGACATCCAGGCCGGGTACTGCGGGCGCGTCGTCGCGTCTACGGGCGTAGGCCTCAACATCTTCGAGGAGTTGGGCTCCACGGGAATACCCGTCACCAACGTCGAGCTGGCCTGCGCCAGCTCCTCTCGCGCGGTGGAGTTCGCAGCGACCGCGATCAAGGCCGGCGTCCACGACATTAGCATGGTTGTCGGCGTCGAGAAGATGCAGCGCGGCATGCTGGACCTGGGCCAGAGCGGCGGCGGCGGAATGAGCTTCGCGGGCGCGATGGGCTTGGCGCTCCTCCCGGGCGAGTACGCGATGCAGGCGCGACGCCACATGGCGCTCTACGGCAGCAAGCGAGAGCACTTTGCCCAGGTTTCCGTGAAGGCGCACAAGAACGGTTGCCTTAATCCGTACGCCCAGTACCAGGTGCCGCTCTCGCTGGAAGAGGTGATGAATTCGCGGATGGTCGCCGATCCGATCACGCTCTACCAGTGCTGCCCCACCAGCGACGGCGCGTCGGCGGTTGTGCTCTGCTCGGAGGAGACGGCGCGTCACTACACGACGAAGCCCGTCTATCTAACCGTGTCGATGGGGGCCACGCCCATCTACACGCCTGGCGAGGTGCAACTCTCCGAAGGCCCGACGGCCTGGCTGGCGCAAAAGGTATACGAGAAGGCGGGCCTAAGCCCGGAGGACGTCGACGTCGCTCAGTGCCACGACGCGTTCACGCCCGGCGAGGTTTTGGCAGTCGAGAAGCTGGGCTTCTGCAAAGAAGGCGAAGGAGGCGTGTTTGTCTGGGAGGGGAACACGGAGATCTCGGGCAAGAAGCCGATGAACACCGACGGCGGTCTCCTCAGCCGCGGGCACCCGATGGGCGCGACCGGCGGTGCCATGATCACTGAAATCGTGCGACAGTTGCGCGGTCAGGCGGGGCCGCGGCAGGTCGCGAATGCCAGGGTGGGCATGATCCACAACGCCGGTGTCGGCGGCATTCAGTTGTCAATCCTCACGACCTAGCCCAAGCGCGAGCCCCGATAGCGCGTTGACGCCATCCGATCGACGCTGTAAGATTGTGCAGAAATTCGCAATCGTCGCCAAGGAGGGCGGCGCACCCCGGCGACCGGGAACGAGGCTCGTTGTCGGTGGTTCGTCGGCGTTGTGTCGTTTGTCGGAGGATGGCAATGACAACGCTTCTCGGTGTTCCAGAAGTGGTAATCGATAGGCTGCCGGTATACGCGCGGATGCTGGCGATCCTTGAGAGCCAGGGCCGCCAGGTTGTCAGCTCGCAGGAGTTGGGCGATGAGTTGGGCGTGACTCCGGCCCAGATACGCAAGGACCTCAGCTATTTCGGACGTTTCGGCAAGCAGGGCCGTGGCTACAACGTGCAGCGCCTTGTCGGCGAGTTGCGCCGGATACTGGGTCTGGATCAGGGATGGACGATGGTCCTGGTGGGCGTGGGAAACCTCGGCCGCGCCATCCTGAGCTACCGAGGATTCACGCCGGAGGGCTTTAAGATCGTCGCCGCCTTCGACACCCATTCCGACACCGTGGGAAGGACCGTTGGCGGCATCTGTGTCTACAACGTGAAAAACCTGCCCCAGTTCCTAGAAAACAACCCCGCGGACATCGGCATTGTCGCCGTCAATGCTGCCGCCGCGCAGGAGGTTGCGGACATCCTTGTGAGCTCCGGCATCAAGGGGATCCTCAACTACGCGCCGGTAGCGCTGCGTGTGCCGGACGGGACTCAGTTGAAGGACATCGAGCCGGTGCTTGCCCTTCAGAGCATGACCTACTACCTGAAAGGCACCTCTCCCTAGACCCCCTGTATTGGCTAGAGGCTTGCGACGAGGGACTCTTCCTCGGTCGGCAGGCTGCGCTTGATCACGTCGAGGTGCTCCAGCGCCGCGCCGGCGCCGATGGCCGTGCAGTTCATGGGGTTCTCAGCGATCTGGCAGGGCACGCCCGTCTCCTGTGTCAGGAGAACGTCCATGTTGCGCAGGAGGGCGCCGCCGCCGGTCAGCACGATGCCGCGGTCGATGACGTCGGAGGCGAGTTCCGGCGCCGTGCGCTCGAGCACAGAGCGCACGGCCTGGACGATGCTGGCGAGGCAGTCCTGGATGGCCTGCGTGATCTCATGTGACGTGATTAAGATTGTCTTGGGGAGGCCGCTGATCTGGTCGCGGCCGCGGATCTCCATCGTCAGGTTCTCTTCCAGAGGAAGCGCGCTG
>JBGQNJ010000116.1:0-5159 GCA_041501065.1 Dehalococcoidia bacterium | reverse complement strand
GCGGCGAAGCGAGGAATAGCCGTCGCCGATCTCTGGGCGGCGACCGACCGGCGAGCGGACGCCATATCGCGGCCGGACCAGCCGTGCTTCACGGAGCCCGCGTGTCGGGGCGATAATTACCACCCGGGCGACGTCGGTCACGCGCTCATCGCCGAGGCCTACTCCCGCGCTCTCGACGCGGCCCTGGCGAGCCCTCCGCCTCCCAGCGAGGGCCGCTGCGACTTCGACGGCTACCTCAACGCCCTGGCGCAGGGCCCGTCCCGGTCAAGAACCCCTGACCATCAGCTTCCGAGCCGCTGGCCTCCTTCTCGGCAGGGGTAGTATGATTCCTCCATCCTGTTCGAATGGAGACGCGCGTGAGTCCAGGCGCCTTCCAGGGCGTGAAGATCGTCGAGTATGCGACGATGGTCTCCGGCCCCTATTGTGGCAAGCTCTTCGCCGATATGGGCGCCGACGTGGTCAAGGTGGAAGAGCCGCCGTCGGGCGACCCGGCGCGTCGGCGCGGGCCGTTCCCGCGCGACGAAGCGCACCCGGAGCGAAGCGGTCTCTTCCTGTACCTGAACACCAGCAAGCGCGGCATTGCCCTCGACCTCGACCGGCCCGATGGCCTCGAGGCGTTCCGTCGCCTCGTCGCCTGGGCGGACGTGCTAATCGATAATCATCCACCCGAGAGGCTGGAATCCCTCGGGCTCGGCTGGGACGAGCTGCGGCAGCAGAACCCGGGTCTCATCCTCGCCTCGCTGACGCCTTACGGTCGCACCGGCCCGCGCGCACAGGCAAAGGGCGGCGAGCTCACCTCGTTTCACGCCGGCGGCCTGGGCAATCTCCTGCCGACGCGGTCGGAGGACATAAGCCGTCCCCCGATCAAGGCGGGCGGCTACCCGACGGGCTACTCGACGGGCCTCACCGCGGCCGTCGCCATCGCTGGGGCGCTCTACGGGCGCAGGGCGAACGGCGACGAGGGGCGGCTGATCGACGTGTCGGAGCAGGAGGCGATCCTGGCGTTGGTGAGGACGAATGTAGCTTCGACCATCTATCACGGCACAGTCTGGAGCCGCGTCCCCGAGCGTCCGCCGGCGTTGGGACGGCTGAAGTGCAAGGACGGATACGTCGTGGCGCTCTTGATTGAGGACCGGCACTGGCGCGCCTTCGTCGACCTGATGGGGAACCCGGAGTGGGCTTCCGGTCCCGAATGGGGGACGCTGTTTTACCGCGCCGGTCACCTGATGGAGATAGCCGACCGCATTGCCGAGTGGGCGGCGCAGCAGAGCAAGGAGGACGTACACCACAGAGGCGCGGCCAAAGGGTTCGCCATCGGCTCCGTTTACAGCGCCGAGGAAGTGATGAACTACCGGCAGTATCATGCCCGCGACTACTTCGTCGAGGTCGATCATCCGGAGGCCGGGAAGGCCCGCTACGCCGGCTGGCCGTACAAGATGCCGGCGTCGCCGCCCGCGGTGCAGCGACCGGCGCCGCTGCTTGGCCAGCACGACAAAGAAGTGCTGGAAGACCTGCTTGGCTACTCTCCTGCCGAGTTCGACGGCCTTCGCCGGTCAGGAGCCCCGTGGAAGGCAAGTAAGCAATGACGAACGCTGCCCCTCTTCGCGGCGTGCGCGTGCTCGACTTCACGTGGGTCTGGGCCGGGCCCTACGCGACGATGCTGCTTGCATTGCTCGGCGCTGAGGTGATCAAGGTCGAGAGCCAGGGGCGCATGGACATCATGCGCCGCATGATCATCTGGCCGCTGTTTTCTCCGGTCCCTCAGCAGATACCGCCGAACCAGGGCATGTCCTTCGGCGCGATAAACATGAACAAGCTGGGCGTCACCATAAACCTCGAGCAGCCGCTGGGCATAGACCTCGTCAAGCGGCTCGTCGGCGTGAGCGACGTTGTGTTCGAGAACATGAGGCCGGGCACGATGGAGCGCAGTGGTCTCGGCTATGAGGAGCTTCGCCGCGTGAACCCCGGGCTCATCATGCTGTCCTCCAGCGCCCGCGGCGCAACCGGCCCCGAAAGCCACTACGCCGGCTATGCGACTGTCCACCACGCCATCGGCGGGGCGTCGTACGTCACCGGCTACCCCGATGGCCCGCCCAGCACGACCTTCGGCGATGTCGACCTGGTGAACGCCACCGCGGGCGCATTCGCTGTTATCGCGGCACTGCACCATCGCGCCGCCACAGGCGAAGGGCAGTTCATTGACTACTCCCAGTGCGAGGGCGTCAGCTCCCTCATCGGCGAGGTGCTGCTCGATTACGAGATGAACGGACGCAGCCCCGGTCGGCAAGGCAACGCCGACGAGCTGATGGCGCCCCACAACGTCTACCCGTGCTGGGGCGTCGACCGCTGGGTCGCCATAGCCGTCGAGACCGACGAGGAGTTCGCGGGCCTGGCGCGAGTCATGGGGCGTCCGGAGCTGGCCGCTGACCCTCGCTTCACCGATGCCGCTTCCCGCAAGCGCAACGAGGCCGCGCTGGACGAGATCGTTTCCGCATGGACGCGCGCCAGGGACCGCGACTTCATAGCGAACATGCTGATGCGGGAGGGAATCGCGGCTGCGCCCTCGCGTGACGCCGATGACCTGTTCCACGACCCGCACCTGGAGGCCCGCGGCACTTTTGTCGAGGTTGATCAGCCCGAGGTTGGCCCGCGACGCTTCGTCGGAGCGCCGTGGATCATGTCGGAGTGCGCCGTGGCGCCGTGGCACGCCCCTCTGCTGGGCGAGCACAACGATTACGTCTTTCGGCAGCTCCTGGGCATCAGCGAAGAAGAGCTGGCCGGGCTCCAACGCGACGGCGTGGTGCAGTAAGCGCCGCGAAGCCTCCCCGCGGGGATGCAGTCAGCGCGCGTTTCTAGTACTATATACCGACATACGGGAGATCAGTGCTGGTCGGACACGGTTCAGGTAGGCGAGAGATGGAGTACCAAACACAGCCCCCACAAAGCACGAACCCAATGGCGGAGGGCAGGCTCGTCTATGCCGTCTCTGCCATCATGCGCAAAGCCTCCGACCGGGCGCTTGCCGCCTGGGGGCTCACCGTCGCTCAGGCGCCGGTCCTCGTCATCCTTCGCGAGGCGGGCCGTCCCGTGATGATAACCGAGGTGGCGCGACGCCTCCTCCTGGAGACCCCCAGCGTGACGACGATGGTCGACCGGTTGACGGACCGCGGACTCGTCGAGCGGGTCAAAGACCCCAAAGACCGCCGCAAGACGCTCGTGGCGCTCACGCGGAAGGGGAGGCGCCTCGTCGACAGCATCCGGGAGCCGGGCAATCAACTCCAGGAAGAGATGTTCGGAGCGCTTGACCAGGGCGAGCGCGAGACCCTGAGGACGATCCTGCAGAAGTTCCACGACGCGAACATCGGCCGCCTCGACTAGCGACTTCGCGGAGGCGTGTCGCGAACGGCGTCAACAGGCGCGTCGACGTTGTTCGACCGCGCAATCGCAGCATCCGATCATCTCCGCTGGATCGATGGCTGCGAAGTCCGTTCGCTTTTCAGTCGCCCGCATCATTGGGCGCGGTTCCACCGGGGCCGTTTCTGTTGACCGGCGGTCAATGACTCCGATGCGCTCCTGTCCGCCGACTCAAGAATCGTCGCTCAGTTTTCGGCGGAAAGTGCCGATGATCTAGGCAAACCCCTCAGTATTACGCAGGAGGCGCCCGCATGAAGAGCAAACGAGAGCACGGGTTGCATCACATGCTGGCAAGCAAAGCCGAGGTAGAGTGCCCGGGATGCGGCGGGAAGCAGGGGTGGCATCTCCATGCCGGTTGCGAGAAGCTGAACGCTCGCTGGAGCGGCTGCATCGTATCGCACGTCGACGAGCGCCATGGGACGAGGCGCTGCCGTCTGCCGCACGGCTGGGACGTGGTGCACCGCGTGACTCGACGCGGTGCGCGGCACTTCCACCAGTACACCGGCGAGGGTCTGTACTGCGAGCACCATGCCCGGGAGCTGGCGGCCTCTCTCAACATGCCGGCGCACCAGGTCGCGTAGACTCGCTGCCGCGACGCCCACGCAAGGCACACCGTAGAGTCATCCCGTCCTGCTGCCTTCGATTCGCCTGACGCGGATCGCCGCTTCCCCTTGCACCGGGCAGTGGTATTCGCAGGTGCCGCAGCCGATGCATCGGTCCGCCACCACGCGAGGCCTTTTCGCGTGACCTCCCGCTCCGTTCTCAAGAAGGATCGCCTTGTCCGTCAGCGGGCACATCTCTTGACAGACGATGCAGTCGACGTTCTGCGACCACGGCCGGCAACGGCTCTCGTCGATGAGTGCGGTGCCCAGGACGACTCGCTGCTTGGCGTCGAGCGACAGCGGTGGGGGTGCTGGTCGGAGGCGTCGGCTCGGGCGCGAGGGGCGAGACGCGCGAGCGGCAGGCAAGGGCGACGGCGCCGAACGTCCCCAGGAAAGGAAGACCTACTCGTCGAAGCCACTCACGCCGGCTGATCCGCTGCATTACCCAGGCTTCCTCGTCACAGACGCGTGTGATCCAATTGTTGAGCAAACAAGGGGCACGGGCAAGCGGAGGCTTCCCTATGTCTCTCGGCCGGAGACCGTCGATTCCTCGGCGCGAGGGATGGTCATGCGGAAGACTATCATGCCGTCCGCGAGGTGGCCGTCGAGCGTGCCTCCGTGCAGCTCCGCGAGGTCGCGCGCAATCGGCAAACCGAGGCCGCTTCCCGCCGACCTGCCCGTTCGGGCCGCGTCGCGCCGATAGAAGCGTTCGAACAGCTTCGGGAGGTCTTCTGCGTCGAGGTCGGTCACCGTGTTCACCACTTCGACGCACCCGGCTCCCGGTCCATCCGCGAACGTGCGTACGAGGATGTCGCCGCCGGAGGGCGTGAACTTGCGGGCGTTGTCGAGCAGGTTCTCGACGACGCGCTCCAGCTTGGGCCGGTCGGCGGAAACGCGAAGGACCGGCGCCAGTTCGCGCGACACCGTGACACCGCGCTCTTCGACGCCGTTGATCCGTTCGATTGCCGACGCCACGAGCCCGCTGAGGTCGACGTCCTCGCGCTGGAGGAGCGCTTGCCCGGCTTCGATCTCCGATAGGAGCAGCAAGTCGTTAAGGCGCTCCGACAGCTTCGTCACCTCGTCGTAGATCACGTCGCCCGCGTGCTTCGACTCCGCCTCGCCCTTGACCACACCGCCGCGGAG
>JBGQNJ010000115.1:0-5175 GCA_041501065.1 Dehalococcoidia bacterium | reverse complement strand
GTCGGCGGCGTCTACAACATACCGATACTGGTCGCTTCCAGCTTCAAGGAGGCGAGCGGCACCCTTATTCACGGAGGTGTCTCAGTGGAGCAGTTCAAGAAGGTGCGCGGCATCGCTCATGACCTCGACGTAGCCAAGGTCACGGTGCGTCACGTCCCCGACCAGCCGGGGATCGCGGCGGCGATCTTCGAGCCGCTGACGGAGGCGCACGTATCGGTGGATACCATCGTTCAGAACGCGAGCGAGGAGAGGCTGACCGACCTGACGTTCACGGTCGCGCGCACGGACCTGCGCAAGGCCCTCTCGGTCATCGAAAAGACCGCGAAGAAGATCGGCGCGCGGGAGGTCGTCAGCGACGAGAAACTGGGCAAGGTGAGCATCGTCGGCACGGGCATGCAGAGCGCGCCGGGCTACGCCTCGCGCATGTTCCGCACGCTCTCCGACGCCGGGATCAACATCGACATGATATCGACGAGCGAGATACGGATCACCTGCATCGTCGAAGAGGACCGGGTGAAGGACGCCGTCAAGGCGCTACACAAGGCCTTCGCGCTGGACACGCCGGAATAAGGCGATTGCCAATGTAGGGGAGGACTTCCGTCCTCCCGCGTCTACGGGCAAAGAGTCTGAGCCGAAAAGAAAGGGGCGTCTCCACGACGCCCCTCGTTGTTATCCTATTCGTTCCGGCGGCCTATTCGAACTCCGGCCAGTCTCCCTGCTCGACGTTCACCGCCTCGACGCCGGCAAGCTCCGGCACCTCCTCGGCGAGGACGCGCTCGATGCCGAGCTTGAGGGTGATGCTGGCCATGGGGCAGCCGCCGCAGGCGCCCGTCAGCTCGACGCGCGCGATCTTCTCCGGCGTCACGTCGATGAGGTTGACGTCGCCGCCGTGCGCCTGAAGGGACGGCCGGACAGCGTCAAGTACCTCTTCGACCCGTTCTCTCAACTCGTAGTCAGTCGTCACGTGCTCCACCATCGATTCCCTCCCTCATATTCAGGTTAGCATGGGGCGTTGCAGGCGGTCAAACGCCTGGCGATGGGCGCGAGGGCAATGTAGGGGCGCACAGCTGTGCGCCCCTACACCACGACCGCCGCCCTCTACGTGAACCTTGCGTTGCCAACACGAGTCGGAACGCCACTTCAGCCCGACGGTCACCGAAACGTGGCTCGGCACCTATCGGGGGAGTCCAGAGGGTGTCTGAGGCACCCTCTGGCGGGGTCCAAGGGGTGTCCCCTTTATTCCAACCAACCCCCCCTGGGGCGGGAGGGTGGGAAGAAAGCGTCCATGTTGCGGGAAGCGGCAGCGGCCGGAGCAGCCCAGGCTTTTTCGCGGGATGATCGCACGGTGAACATAATTCGCGACCTTCGACGCGCCCTTGGGGGTATAATGGCTTTCCAGCCATGTTCTCCCACCTGCACGTACACACCGAGTTCAGCCTCCTCGACGGCCTCGCCCGCGTGACTGACCTGATGCAGCGCGCCCGCGAGCTCGGGCAGGAGGCCATCGCCCTCACCGACCACGGCAACCTCTACGCAGCGGTCGATTTCTACAAGGAGGCGCGCGCCCAGGACGTCAAGCCGGTCATCGGCGTCGAGGCGTACGTCGCGCCCGGCTCCCGCTTCAGCCGCGAAGCCAAGGACAAGCGCTCGCACCACCTGACGCTCCTCTGCCGCAACATGACCGGCTATCGCAACCTCCTGACGCTCGTGACAAAGGCGAACCTGGAGGGCTATTACTACAGGCCACGGATGGACAGAGAACTCCTCCGCGAGCACAGCGAAGGCCTCATCACCCTCTCCGGCTGCCGCACGGGCGAGATCCAGGACCTCCTGCTCAGCGGCCGCTACGACGACGCCCTGGCGACGGCGCGCTGGCACCAGGAGACCTTCGACGGCTACTACCTGGAGCTTCAAGACCACAACATGCCCGACCTCGTCGAGGTCAACCGGCGGCTGGTCGAGATGTCGCGCGAGACCGGCATCCCGCTCGTCGCGACGAACGACGTCCACTACGTGTATCAGTCCGACGCCGCGACCCAGGACATCCTGCTCTGCATCGGCACGAACTCGTCGGTGCTTGACGAGAAGCGCATGCGCATGCCCGACGACTCCTACTACCTGAAGTCGGAACAGGAGATGCGCGACCTCTTCCCCGAGACGCCGGAAGCTATAGACAACAGCGCCCGCATCGCCGAGATGTGCGACCTCGACCTCCGCTTCGGCGACCTGCACCTGCCGCAGGCCGAAGTGCCGCCCGGCCAATCGGCGGACGACTACCTGGCAGAGCTCTGCTATCGCGGCCTGGCGGAGCGCTACCCGACCGACTCCGACGACGCGCGACGCCGCCTCGACTATGAGCTCTCGGTCGTCCGCGAGACCGGCTTCGCCAACTACATGCTCGTCGTGCGCGACTTCGCGCTCTTTGCCCGCAGCCGCGGCATCGCGATGGGCGTGCGTGGGAGCGCCGCCGCCAGCATCATCCTCTACTGCCTGGGCATCACCGATATCGACCCGCTGGCCTACCGCCTCGTCTTCGAGCGCTTCCTGAACGTCGAGCGGCGCGAGATGCCTGACATCGACATGGACTTCGCCGACGACCGCCGCGACGAGGTGATCCGCTACGTCGCCGAGAAGTACGGCTACGACCACGTGGCGCAGATCATCACCTTCGGCACCATGGGCGCAAAAGCGGCCATCCGCGACGTCGGGCGCGCCCTGGGCATGACCTACGCCGAGGTCGACCGCGTCGCCCGGCTCGTCCCCAACGCACTGCACATGACGATAGAGCGCGCCCTCTCGGAGAGCGGCGAGATGCGCAGCGCCTACGAGCTCGACGATCAGGTGCGGCGCCTCGTCGACACGGCGCAGAAGCTGGAGGGCATCGCGCGGCACGCCAGCACGCACGCCGCCGGCGTCGTCATCTCCGGCGAGCCGCTGGTGGAGCACCTGCCGCTGCAACGGCCGAGTCGGGGCGCCCGCGGCGGCGATGCGGCAAACGGCGAGGAGAACGCCATCCCGATGACGCAGTTCGCGATGGAGCAGGTGGCGGAGATCGGCCTGCTGAAGATGGACTTCCTCGGCCTGGTGAACCTGACGATCCTCGACCAGGCAGTGGCGATCGTTCGCGAGACGCGCGGCATCGAGCTCGACATCAAGAGTCTGCCCGACGGCGACCCGAAAACGTATGACATGCTCTCGAAGGGCGAGACGTTCGGCGTGTTCCAGCTCGAGAGTCCCGGCATGCGACGCTACATCCAGGAGCTGCGACCGGCGTCGATCGCGGACCTGTCGGCGATGGTCGCCCTCTACCGGCCGGGCCCGATGCAGCACATCCCGACCTTCTGCGCCGCGAAGCACGGACAGGCGCAGATCCAGCATCCGCACCCGGACCTGGCGGACGTCCTCAACGAGACCTACGGCGTAATCGTCTATCAGGACCAGGTGCTGCTTATCGCGCAGAAGTTCGCCGGCTACACGCTCGGCGAGGCGGATGTCATGCGCAAGGCGATGGGGAAGAAGATCGCGACGGTGATGCGCGCCGAGAAGCAGCGCTTCATCGCGGGCGCCGTCGAGCGCGGCTACGACGAAGCGGACGCCCAACAGGTCTTCGACCTCATCGAGCCGTTCGCCGGCTATGCCTTCAACAAGGCGCACGCCGTTTCCTATGCCACCATCGCCTACCAGACGGCGTACCTGAAAGCGAACTATCCCGCCGAGTACATGACCGCGGTGCTGCGGATGGCGTCGAGCCACCCGACGGGCGCGCAGGAGCGCATCGCCGCCGCCGTGGCGGAGTGCGTCAAGCTGGGGATCGCCGTGCTGCCGCCGGACATCAACCGCAGCGGCGTCAACTTCCAGATCGAGCGTCCGGACGGCGAGGCGGCGATCCGCTTCGGCCTGGCAGTCATCAAGAACGTCGGCTCGGCGGCTGTCGAGGGGATTATCGCGGCGCGCGAAGAGAAAGGTCCGTTCGCCTCAGTCGAGGACCTCTGCCGTCGCGCCGGCCTGCGCAACCTGAACAAGCGGGCGTTGGAGAGCATGATCAAGGCGGGCGCCCTCGATTCCCTGGGCGACCGCGCGACGCTGCTGGCGAACATGGACCGCATCCTCTCGCTGGCACAACGAGAGCAGCGGCTGCGCGAGTCCGGCCAAACGACGATGTTCGACCTCTTCGGCGACAGCGTCGACGCGCCTCTGCCGAGCCTGGAGCTTGAGCCGGCGGAAGGCTCCCGCGCGGAAATGCTGGCCTGGGAGAAGGAGATGCTGGGTGTCTACGTCTCCGAGCACCCGTTTGCCGGCGCGGCGGCGGCGTTGTCGCAGCACGTGACGGCCGTCTGCAGTGAGGTCACCCTCGAGTTCGCCGGCCGCGAGGTCGTGCTGGCGGGCATGGTGGCGTCGACGCGAAACCTCCTGACGCGGGAGGGCAAGACCTTTTGCGCGGCGACCATCGAAGACCTCTCGGGCAACGTCGAAGTGACGGTGTGGCCGGACCTGTACGACCAGACGCGCGATCTGTGGAACGAAGGCAACATCCTCATCCTCCTCGCACGCGTCCGTGAGCGCGGCGACCGCCTTCAGGTCAGCGCGCAGCAGGTCGCCATCTACCAGGCGGGCGGGCCGGCCAGCGAGCCGTTCCTCATACCGGAGTGGATCCGCAAAGACAGGAGCGGCGCGGAGGGCAGAGGCGGTCGGCCGCAGAGGAGAGAGAACGCCCCTCGACAGCCGGCGGCGGCGCAGCAGCGACTTCTCATCGCCGTCAGGGAGACGCACGACGAGGAGGCCGACCGCTTGCGCCTCGCCGGCCTCATGACGGCGCTCGTCGACTTCCCCGGCAGCGACGAGGTCCGGCTCATCGTCCACATGCGCGACGACCAGAGGGTGGAGTTGGCGCTGCCCACCGCGCGCGCCTGCGACGAGCTCTGCCTCAGGGTCGCGCACCTGCTCGGCGAATGGGGAGAGGCGCGCCTCGAAGGGGCCGCCGGCGTCGAAGCGCTGCGCCCCATCACCTAGGCTCCAGCCGCACGCTGGCCGAAGCGCACGAAGGGTTGCTCTTGCGTCGAAACCGGCTATCGGTTATAAAGCTGCTTGCGTGAAGGATTGAACAAACCCAAACAGAGGAGGGACCAAATGGGTGACAGACTAAAGGGTAGGGTAGCGATCGTGACAGGGGCCGGT
>JBGQNJ010000114.1:0-5182 GCA_041501065.1 Dehalococcoidia bacterium | reverse complement strand
AAGATACCCGCATGTATGGGGAGTCCTGCCAGCCCGGCGATTACCAGGTTGGACAGCGGCCCGGCGACGGCGACGAGCGCCATCCCCGTCTTCGGGCCGGTTCTCAGGCGGTACGGGTTGACCGGCGCCGGTTTACCAAAGCCGAAGCCTACGAGGAACAGGAGGACGGTGCCGATCGGATCGAGGTGCGCCTTCGGGTTCAGCGTCAGACGCCCCAGGTTCTTCGCGGTGCGGTCACCGAGAAGGTAGGCGGTGAGACAGTGGCTGAACTCGTGGATGGTGATGCCGATCAGCAGCGCCCCCACGACGGAGCCGAAGAAGACGAGAAAGAGCGTGAGGCTGACCTGCAGAAGGTCGGCGTAAGCGAAAATCAACGTTTCATCCTTAGTTTTCTATCACAAATATTATAGCATGCCGCCTGGAGGCGAATCCTGCCGTCGATTCCGACAGAAGCGCCTGCACGGCCGCTTTCCCGATTGACGGCGACAGCGCCACGACTCACACTTGTAGACGATGTGGACGGTGATCGGGCTGGTCGCGGTCGCGGCCGGCGTCGTGCTGCTCGTGGTCTGGCATGCGCACAGCTTCGCCTATCGCTGCCGGCGCTGCAGCAACGAGTTCGCGATCTCGACGGCGCTCGACTTCGTCAGCCCGCACGGCATCTGGTTCGACGGCGGCTGGAAGCTGCTGCGCTGTCTACGCTGCCATCGCTGGACGCGGGCGCGCGTGATACGACGGCAGGAGATGGGAAGTGGCGACGGAGGGAAAGAGGGGGAAGAAGGGCCACGCTGACGTGGCATCGGGCGGTGTCCAGGGCAGACGCGAAGGCCTTTCGAAGCCGGGTGTCGGTGGCAGCGTCAGGACGCGTTGGGCACAAACGCCTCCCACAACGGAACTCTTTGCCTTGACAGTCCATTCGGCGTCTTGCTAGACTCGGCCGACAAATACAGACCCGGGAGATGTAGACACTGACCGGCGGAATAGAGAACGCACTACTCGACTTCATACGCGGCACCTACGACGTCATTTCCTGGCCGGGCGTCGCGGTGCTCATGGCAATCGAAAGCGCCTGCATACCCCTCCCCAGCGAGATCATCATGCCCCTCGCGGGCTGGATGCTGGTCAAGGACCACGGTCTCGGTGTGCCCTGGCTCTTCGTGGCCGCACTCGTCGGCGCGGTGGGCAATCTGGCGGGCTCGTTGCTTGCCTACTACATCGGCGCCAGCGGGGGACGGCCCCTGGTCAATCGCTACGGACGCTTCGTCCTCATGTCCCCGCACGACCTCGATGTCGCCGAGAGGTGGTTTACAAAGTACGGAACCTGGGCTATATTCTTCTCACGTGTGCTGCCCGTGGTGCGGACGTTTATCAGCCTGCCGGCGGGCCTCGCGCGGATGAACGTATGGCGGTTCAGCCTGTATACGTTCGCCGGGTCCCTTCCCTGGTCGCTGGGGCTGGCCTGGGCCGGCTACATTCTGGGCGAGCACTGGGAGAGGATTCGGAACTGGATGCGACCGGCCGACGTGCCGATTCTCATGGTAGTGGTGGCGCTGATGGGCTGGTACATTTACCTGCACGTCAAGAGGTACCGGCAGAAACCGGAAGCATCGAAGCCTGAAGCGTAGACGAGGGTCAGAAGGCACGGGGACCCGCTCGACAAGCGGAGACGCTGTGCGGGTCCAGCCTGGAGACGCGAAGTCAGGGATATGATATTGACCCAAGGCGCTGTTCGCGTCCTGCGACGGGCCGGCAAGGCGGCCGGCGTCGTCGTTGTCGTGGGCGCGCTCGCGGTCGGGCTGTGGCTCGGCGTGAGCGCCCTCAGGGGCGACGAAAACGGCGCGGCAAAGGCCGGTAGCTCTCCTCTCCTTATCTATAGCGAGTTCGGTCGCAACTCCGACACCATCTGGGCCGCTCAGGCCGACGATCCTTCCCATCGCAGCAGACTGACCACCATCGACCACGCTCCCGAATACGGCGTCGTCGCCAGCCTATCACCTGACGCAGAGCACATCGCCTACACGGTCCTGCCCGCAGAAGGCTTTGCTGCCATCGATGCGCCCGCGGAAGTCTGGTTGATGGACCGTGATGGCCGCAATCGCAAGCGTCTGGCCGCCGATGCCGACCTGCCGGTGGCGCCTGTGTGGTTGCCGGATGGCTCCGCGGTCGTCTTCCGCCGCAGCGACAACAATGAGTCGGGCGGCCACTTCCAGCTCGTCCAGGTCACGACGTTGGGCGTCAGGAGGACGCTCGTCGATACGACGGCCGGCGTCATGCCCGTCGGCTTCACTCCCGATGGGTCCCTCTACTTCGTGAGTCTTTCGACTTCCGGCACCGACCTCGGCGTTGTCTACCCGTCAGGGGGGGTAATGTCGAATGTCGCGCACCTGAGCGACGACTTCGCCCGCGACTGGCACCTTTCGCCGGACGGCGCGCGGTTGGCGTACCTCGCTCCTCGACAGACCGCGAGCGGCGTGTCCTACGGCGCGGTAGTACTCGATCTCGGCGATGGAGCGACTAACCAGCTCAGGGCGGCGGCTGCCCCCGGCAGTCAGGCGGACGAGTTCAACCCGATCTGGCGCCCCGATGGCACAGGAGTCACGATCGGCCGCCTGGCGTCGAATTTGGCCGGAGGCGCGCCGGTGCTTCAGATGGCCGCGGCCGGTGGTCCGGTGGTAGGCGCGCTGGCGCCGCCGCCGCAAGGATTCGATGTGCCCCTCGCCTGGTCGTCGGACGCCGGCTACCTGGCGGTGCGCTTCTTCGAGGGCAATTCGGTCACAAACCCCGGCCGCAGTTGGGTGACGGTCGTCGGCGCGGACGGCAAGCGACAGACCGTGTCACCGAACAGCGACGTCGAGGTCATGGGATGGGTGGATAGCGGAGGATAGGACGCGCGGTGAAGCGCTTCGCCCTCGTAGCACTCGTACTCGTCATCGCCGCCTCGGTGTCGATGGGCGAGAAGGCGCCGCGGGCCAGCGCCTGCGCCTTCCAGGTCGCCCCCACCGCGTACGAGGGTCCAAAGGACCGTTCGCTGAACCTGAAGGCGATGGACCTGGCGGCATACAATATGATCGCGCCGGGGGACGACTTCTTCGGGCTGCCGCGCCTGGAGAAGGGCCTCCGAGGGACGCGAAGCAGCGTCGAGCCGGTCATCCCGCCGATTCTCCTCAAGTCGATTAGCTGGATCGAAAGCGTCACCACCCAGACCACGCGCGATGCTCCCTTCGGCGGCATCGGTCCGGCGCTCATCTCTTTCGACTGCGGACACGGGGTGATGCAGGTTACGAGCGGCATGACGGTGCCGCTCGGCACGGACGGCTTGGCCACGCCCGACCAGCTCCTCGTGGCGACTCACTACGCGTACAACATCGCCCGCGGCGCGGTCATCCTCGTCGACAAGTGGAACGCGGCTCCGGACTACCGCCCGGTAGCCGGGACTGACACCGACTCCGATCCGAGCATCGTCGAGAACTGGTATTTCGCGGTTTGGAGCTACAACGGCTTCACCGGGCCGGGCGCGAAACGCAGCAATCACCCCATGGATCCCGTATACGGCGCCTGGCCACGTACTCCATACAGCTGCGGCGCCGCGAACGACGGCTTCGGCCACAATCGGGGCAGTTACCCTTACCAGGAGCTGGTCTGGGGCTGCGCTACCCGGCCGCCGGTCGTCGATGGCAAACAGCTCTGGGCGCCGTTTGAGCTGAGTCTCCCTGATTTGAACGATTCCCGCTGGCGCAATCCGCTCCAGCTCGCGAACTGGAAATCACCGTACGTAGGCATGGACATGCCGACGCCGCTGCCGTCGCACGTCGACGGGACATCGCAGCCTCCGACGTCGATCCTCTACTCCATTCTTGGCTTGCCGAAGCTGGGCGTGTACAAGAGCAACATCTCGATAGCCGTTAAGGATGACGGGACCGCGGAGCCTCAGGAGGTCGAGATCGGAAACGCGGGCACGGGCGTGCTGGCCTGGGGCGCCACGTCGTCTGCGTCGTGGTTGACAGTGTCGCCGACGGCGGGCGTGGCCATCGCCAACGACGTATATTGCAGCGCAGGCGATCAGTGCGAGCGCGACGGCAAGCTGACGCTGACCGTCAATCCGTCCGGGCTGCGCAGCGGCAGCCAGCGCGCAACGGTGCGCGTCTATTCGCCGCAGACCAAGGATACTCAGACAATAACGGTGACTATCGCCTCGGTGGGGAAGACCGGCGTTCCGGGGATCGTCAAGAACTAGCGGCTCGTTCGCCGATGAGGAACGGCCTCGCACGCGGAAGTCGCTGTGCTATACTCGATTTGGGGGTTGAGGAGGAGAAATGCTAAGGGAACTGATAGGTTCCGTTCGCCGGAATCATGCTTTGGAGCACGCGACGATAGCTATCCTCATGGGGCGGCTCGGTCCCGACACGCGACTTGTCGGGCGGGCCACTGCCAGCGGGTTCTACATATATGGCAATGTCCCGAGCGAGGACGTCGAAGCCTCGGCGGAGCAGGGTCTAAACCGTCTTCAGGCAGGAGAATCGGTGCTGGCGGTCTCTCCGCTGTGCGGCACGAACCTGGCCGTCGCGGGAATCCTCGCGGGACTGGCGTCGACAGTGAGTGCCGGGAATCGCAATCGCTGGGAGCGGCTGCCCGGCGTCCTGCTGGCGTCGATGCTGGCCGTGGTGGCGGCGCAACCGCTGGGTCGCTGGCTGCAGAAGTACGTGACGACAAGTCCTGACCTCCGCGACGTGGAGATCGTGGGAGTGCGGGGTAGCGGACGTCAGCGGGGGAACTACTTCAAGGTGGAGACCGCACGCCGATGAGCGGAGCGTCCCTGTAGCTCAGAGGAAAGAGCGGCTGCCTTCTAAGCAGCGGGTCGGGGGTTCGAATCCCTCCAGGGACGCCAAAAGCCGCAGTTCCACACAACGACCCCAACAAGGCGATGACAATCGTGAAGTGCGCTCGACGAGCGCACTGATATTCTGCGCGCCGCGGGAGAGAGTCGCAACGCCCCGCAGTAAGGTGCGTGTACAAGCCTCTCCCGGGGATGGACTGGGCCGATGCGACCGTGCCGTCGCGCACTCGTGGCCTGAGCCGACATAACGCACGGCTGCTTGACAAGCACTTCGCCGCAGCTATACTTTAGGCGCTGGCATCTCGCGCCTGACCATCCCCGCTTACCGATGCCGCCAACAGGGAGGTT
>JBGQNJ010000113.1:0-5184 GCA_041501065.1 Dehalococcoidia bacterium | reverse complement strand
CCGCCCACGCGATGAGCTCTACAGGCACATCGACGAGCGCGTCGACAGGATGCTCGAGTCGAGGCTCGTCGACGAAGCCCGCTCGCTGCTGGAACGCGGCTACAGCGCGGACCTGCCGCCGATGTCCGGCATCGGCTACCGGCAGGTGTGCGCCTACCTTCACGGCGAGATGACGCTGGTGGAAGTCGCGGCGAAAATGAAGACGGAGACGCACCGGCTGGCGCGGATGCACTACACCTGGTTCCGTCGCGACGACCCGCGCATCCACTGGCTCGGTGCATCGGGAAGGGATCCATACGATGAGGCAACCCGTATCATCGAGCCGTTCCTTCGCGGAGAGGAGTCATGAGCAATGGACACTGAGATAGATACGCTGAGTCGCCAGATTCGGTCGCTGCTGAGTCGCGTCTGCGACTCTCTGGCGGGGCTAAGCGAGGCTCAGATCAACTGGCGTCCGCCGATCGCCGGAAGCAACAGCGCATACGCAATTGCCGCCCACACGCTGGGTAACGCCCGCGCCTGGGTGCTCGGCATCGCCTGCGGCCAGGCCGTCGAGCGCGACCGGCCGGCGGAATTCCGCGCCTCCGGACGCGACGCCGCCGCGCTACTCGCCGACGCCGCGCGCCTGTCCCCAGAAATCGACACCGCGCTCTCCGCCCTGGCGCCGTCGGATCTGGACCGGCGCCTCGTGCCGTCGCCGATTCTGTGGGGCGAGGGCGAACCCCTCGAGATAACGGTGCGGGAGGCCCTCCTCCACGTTGTAGAGCACGCCTCCATCCACCTCGGCCAGATTCAGATCACCCGCGACCTGGCTCTGAAGGAAGCGTGAGATGCGCTTCGTAAAGATGCACGGCACCGGCAATGACTTCGCCCTCATCGAGGCGAAGGGCGACGAACGCGACTGGCGGCGACTGGCCGTCGCCATGTGCGACCGCCACTTCGGCGTCGGCGCCGACGGCATTCTGCTCGTCCTGCCCTCCGACAAGGCGGCCGTCCGCATGCGCGTGCTCAACCCCGACGGCTCGGAGCCGGAGATGTGCGGCAACGGCATCCGCTGCCTGGCGAAGTACGTCGTCGAGCGGGGGCTCGTCCGGCCGGAGGATGGTCGCTTCGACGTCGAGACGGGCGCCGGCGTCCTGACCTTGCAGGCCCTCGGCGACGGCAGCCGGGTCGAAAAGGTGCGCGTCGGCATGGGTAAGCCGCGCCTCGCGCCTGACGAGATACCGGTGCTGGTGAACGCCGACTCACCGCTTGTCAACATACCACTGGAACTCGTCGACGGCCCCTCGCGACAGGTGCTGCCGGTGACCGCGGTGTCGATGGGGAACCCGCACGCTGTCCATTTCACGCAGCAGCCCATCGCCGCCTATCCGCTGGCGCAGATCGGCCCGGCAGTCGCCTTCCACCCGCTCTTCCCGAACGGCGTCAACTTCGAGGTCGCGCGCGTGCTGGACCGTCGAAGCATTGAAGCCAGGGTCTGGGAGCGCGGCGCAGGCCCAACGCTGGCCTGCGGCACCGGCGCGTCGGCAATCACAGTCGCGGCACACCTGCAGGGGATGGTCGACGACACAGTTGACATAACGCTGCCCGGTGGCACGCTCACCCTCGAATGGGACGGCGCAGGCGAAGTATTCATGAGCGGCCCCGCCGTCGCGGTCTTCGAAGGCGAGTGGCTGCTGGACGAGGACGCGTCGACGCCATGACTCCGATGCGCCGCCTTGAGATACCGAGAAAAGACGACCTATTCGAGAGGGGACACAGGAGCCCCGTCCGCTGCTTCGACGTCGAGAGGGACGAGTTCGAGCGCGTTCAGCGCGAGCGCCCGGAACTTGTCGTCGCGTCGGAAACAGGCCTGATGCTCCTCAGTCCAAGAGGCAGTCGCGCCTGGCTGTGCTACGGCTTCGATAGCATCGACGCGTTGCGACGCGAGTTCCGCCCCATGCTCGACAGCCTCGCCGGCTCCCTGAAAGCCGACGAGGCGAAGACCGGCATCTTCCTCTGGTACACTGACCAGCCAAACCGCCCCTATATCGAGCCGGTCCTCTCGGAGTGTTTCTTCGCGCTCCAGTATGAATGGATGGAGATGGACCTGGCCGCCTTGCCGGAAGAACCCGCTCCTTCCGACGAGGTGGAGCCGGGCTTCATCCTGCGGCCCGTCGCCGCTTCGGAGTACGAATCCATCGCCGTCATTGACGTAGCCGCTTTCGCCGATGACACCTGGCAGGTCGCGGACTTCGTCGAGGCTGCGAAGCGGGCATCCGAGATGCGGGCGCTGGAGGAGCGGAGCAGCGGCCGGATCGCGGGCTACGTTGGCCTCGTTGCAGAGGGCGGCACCGGCAAGGTCGCTTTTCTCGCCGTGCAGCCCGAGTTCCAGCGACGCGGCCTCGGCGAGGCGATGCTGCGCTGGAGCCTTGCCTGGCTGCGGCAGCAGAGCATGCGACGCGCAAAGCTCATAGTGCGCGCCGACAATGCCGCCGCCATCGCTCTCTACCGCAAGCTGGGCTTCGTCCCCGGCCGTCGCGGCCTCGTTTACCGCCGTCCGACGAGCAAGCAAGAACTCGACGCGATGGCGTCGAAGCGCAAGGGGACATACATCAAATTCGGCGGCTGGCGCTAGCTACCGCCTCGGCCACGAATCTCTCCGTGCGAGGATGCTCTCGATGGTGTAGGATAGTCCCGCCATGGAGCCGCGCATCCAGTACGCCAAGACCGCCGACGGGGTGAACATCGCCTTCTGGACGCTGGGAGAAGGGCTACCCCTCGTGCAAATGCCAAGTCTTCCCTGGAGCCATATCCAATTGGAGTGGCAGGATCCCGAGTGGCGCCGCTGGTACGAGCGCGTGGCGGAGAAGCGGAAGCTGGTCCGCTACGATGGGAGGGGGTCTGGCCTTTCGGACCGCAACGTGGCCGACTACTCCGTCGACGCCCATATGCTGGACCTGCAGGCGGTGGTGGAACGCCTGGGCGTGCAGAGATTCGCTCTAGCCAGCTCTTACACAGCATGCCCGGTCGCCATCGCCTACGCGGCCCGTCACCCAGAGGCCGTATCGCACCTTTTGCTGTGGTGCCCGTGGGCGCGGCAGGGAGCCCGCGCCCAGGCATTCCAGGCGCTGAGAGAGGGGGGGGACTGGGAGCTATACACGGAGGCAGTGGCGCATGCCACGGTGGGATGGTCGACGGGTGAGGAAGCGCACCGCTACGCTGCCTACCTGCGGGAATGCACCACGCCAGAAACCACGCCCGCCATCTTCAACGTGCTTGCGGAGTTTGATGTCGCGGCCGTGCTTTCGCAAGTGAGGTCACCCACCTTGATACTCCAGCGCCGCCAAATGGCGATGCTTCCCAGCGTGGAGGTCGCGAAAGGTCTCGCCTCCGCAATCCCGGATGCCCGCCTCGCCGTCCTGGAGGGGGCGTCGGCCTTGCCGTGGCTAGGCGACGAGGAGGCGGCGTTCGCGGCCATCGACGAGTTCCTGGGCGAAGGCGAGTCCGCCCCAGCGCGAGCCGAGCCGGTCGCGACGAGCGGTGTCTGCACCATCCTGTTCACGGACGTGGAGGGGTCGACGGCGCTGACCGAACGGCTCGGCGACGCCAAGGCGCGGGAGGTGCTGCGAAACCACGAGCGCATCGTGCGGGAGGCGCTGCGGGCCCACGGCGGCGCGGAGGTGAAGGCGATGGGGGACGGCTTCATGGCGTCGTTCTCATCGGCGACGCGGGCGCTGGAGTGCGCCATTGCCATGCAGCGGGCCTTCGCCGCCCACGATGATGAGCACCCAGAGACGCCGATACGCGTCCGTATCGGGCTGAACGCGGGCGAGCCGATAGCAGAAAAGGAAGACCTGTTCGGGACGGCGGTCATTATGGCGGCTCGCATTGCGGCGCAGGCGAAGGGCCGGGAGATACTTGTGGCGAACGTAGTCAAGGAACTGGCCGCAGGCAAGGGGTTCCTATTCGCGGACCGGGGCGAGGTCGCGCTACGCGGCTTCGAGGACCCTGTGCGGCTCTACGAGTTGCGCTGGCGGGAGGAGGGGTGATGGAACAGCATATCCGCTTCTGCACCAGTTCGGATGGGACGCGCATAGCCTACGCCACCGTGGGCCAGGGGCCGCCCTTGGTACGCGGCCTGGGTTGGCTCACCCACCTGGAGTATGAGTGGGAGAACCCCCTGTGGCGGACCTTCATCAATGGCATGTCCGGGCGGAATCTGTTCGTTCGCTACGACGGACGCGGCATGGGGTTGTCGGACCGCCGAGTGAGCGACTATTCCCTGGAAGCCCAAGTGCGCGACCTGGAGGCGGTTGTTGATGCCCTGGGGCTTGAACGCTTCGCCCTGTACGGGATCTCTCAGGGCGGGCCAACGGCCATCACGTATGCCCTGCGCCACCCGGAGCGGGTCAGTCACCTCATACTCTACGGCTCGTTCGCCCGCATGGGGTGGTGGCGGGACACGGAGGAGGGCCGCCAACAGGCCGGAGCTATTCGCACGCTAATCCGCCAGGGATGGGGCAGCGATTCGCCGGCGTTCCGCCAGCTCTCCACGGGCCTGTTCATGCCGGACGCCGATATCGATTCTATTCGAGCCTTCAACGAATTGCAGCGGGTCTCCGCATCCGGCGACAATGTTGTGGACCTTATGACTGCCTTGCTAGACATCGACGTGAGGCCGCTCCTACCACAGGTGACAGTGCCCACCCTGGTGATTCACCGTCGGGGCGACACAGTAATTCCTTTTGAGTCGGGCCGGGAGCTGGCGACCGGCATACCCGGGGCCCGCTTCCTCTCCCTGGATGGCAGGAATCACATCCCTCTGCCCAGCGAACCTGTGGCGCGGGTCATGGTGAAGGCCGTCTACGAGTTCCTCGGGGAAGGCGAGGACGCCCCAGCGGCCGGGGGTGCGCCGTCGAGAGAACCAGGTGGCCTTGTCACCATCCTGTTCACGGACGTGGAGGGATCCACGGCGCTGACCGAACGGCTGGGCGACGCCAAGGCGCGCGAGGTGCTGCGAAACCACGAGCGCATCGTGCGGGAGGCGCTGCGGGCACACGGCGGCGCGGAAGTGAAGGCGATGGGGGACGGGTTCATGGCGTCGTTCTCATCGGCGACGCGGGCGCTGGAGTGCGCCATCGCCACGCAAAGGGCGCTTGCCGCGCGCAACGAGGCAGCCGAGGAGCCGATTCGGGTACGTAT
>JBGQNJ010000112.1:0-5191 GCA_041501065.1 Dehalococcoidia bacterium | reverse complement strand
TCGGTCATGATGTAGAGGTCGGCGGGCGTGCGCAGGGCGAGCACTTCTTCGTAGCGGCGGGCGCGGGTCAGAGGGTTGTCGAGCGTCGGGTGCATGACCGTGCCCTGGAAGCGGCAGACGGTGGGAAGCTTCCAGTGTCGCTGAAGGATGCGGGCAGCCAGCGCGCCGTGGACCTCGTAGGCGTAGAGGAGATCGATGGACTCGCTGCGCAGTACCTCCTCGCCCCGACGCGCGGCGACGACGGGGAAGGCGGCGGCGAAGCGCATCTTCTGGTCGACCTTCAGGGCGAATTGCGGCCAGGGCAAATGCCAGCGCGAGAGGCTGGGCACGGGGAAGCGCGTGAAGGTTACGTTGGGGATCTGCGGCGCAGCGGCTGTCGAGTCGACCGGGCCGAAGTGATTAGCGCCGACTTCCGGCGCGAGGTAGTGCACGCGATGGCCACGCTCGGCGTAGGCCCTCAGGGTGCGATACAGGCTCGGCGCGCCGCGGCCGTCGGCCAGAGACCACACGTCGAGGGCGGAGACCATCAGGATATTCATGTCGGTCTCGGGAGGCGAATCGTCAGCACGGGTGTCGCGTGAGCCACCATTCCAGGCTGTCGGATAGGGCGAGCCAGCTTGCCTCGATGATGTTAGGCGAGCAGCCGACGGTGGTCCAGGTGTGCTCGCCGTCCGTCGATTCCAGCAGGACGCGCACGATGGCGGCCGTGCCCGACGGGCTGTCGACGATACGCACCTTGTAGTCGACGAGCTTCACCGTCTGCACGTCCGGGTGGAATTCCGTCAGTGCCTTGCGCACTGCGAGGTCGAGGGCGTTCACGGGGCCGTCGCCTTCCGCCACTGTGTGCATCGTGTCGTCGCCGACGCGCACCTTGACGGCGGCCTCCGCCAGCATTTCGCCAGCCTCGCCGCGTTCGGGGTCGCTGTGGCGCCTGACAACGACGAGGAAGTCGCGCAGCTCGAACGGCGGCAGGTAGTCCGGCAGGCTGCGGCGCGCCAGGAGCTCGAACGACGCCTCGGCGCCTTCGTACTGGTAGCCCTGCGACTCCATGACCTTGACCTGCTCCAGCAGCCGCTTCGCCTCGTCGCTGCTGAGGGAGAAGGCGAAGCCCTGCTCCTTGAGCTTGGTCATTATGTTGCGATACCCCGCGAGCTCGGAGACGAGGACGCGTTTCTCGTTGCCGACGTGCCCGGGGTCGATGTGCTGGTAGCTGGACTGGTGCTTGACGATGGCCGCGACGTGCATCCCTCCCTTGTGCGTGAAGGCGCTGACGCCGACGTAAGGCGCCTGCGGGTCGGGCGTCATGTTCGCGACCTCGCTGACGTAGTGCGACACTTCGGTGAGGTGTGCCAGTTGCTCGTCGCTGACGCAGTCGATCCGCATCTTGAGCTTGAGGTTGGCGATGACGCTGAGAAGGTTGGCGTTGCCGCAGCGCTCGCCGTAGCCGTTGATGGTGCCCTGCACGTGGGTGGCGCCGGCTTCGACGGCGGCGAGAGTGTTGGCGACGGCGAGGTCGGCGTCGTTGTGGGCGTGGATGCCGACAGGCGTCTTCAGCGCGCGCGCCGCCGCTACTGCCTCGACGATCCGCGCGGTGATGGTGCCGCCGTTTGTGTCGCAGAGGACCAGGCAGTCGGCGCCCGCGTCCGCGGCGGCGCGCAGGCAGTCCAGCGCGTAGTCGGGATTGTCGCGGAAGCCGTCGAAGAAGTGCTCGGCGTCGAAGAAGACCGTGAGGCCGTGCGACTTGAGATAGGCGATGGAGTCGCGGATCATCGCCAGGTTCTCTTCGAGCGTCGTTTCCAGGATTTGGCGGACGTGCATCTCGTTCGCTTTGCCAACGAGCGTAGCGACCGGCGTCCCGGCTTTGAGAACGGCGCGCAGGTTGGCGTCCTTTTCCGCTGCGATGCCGGCGCGGCGCGTGCTGCTAAAGGCGGCGATCTTGGCGTCATGGAGGTTCAGGGAACGAGCGGCGGCGAAGAACTCGGCGTCCTTGGGGTTGGAGCCGGGCCAGCCGCCTTCGACGTAGTGGATGCCTAGCTCGTCGAGCTTACGGGCTATCTTCAGCTTGTCCTGGACAGAGAGGGAGATGCCCTCCATCTGGGTGCCGTCGCGGAGCGTCGTGTCGTAGAGTTCGACTTTCATTTGAGGATATGCCTCCTTCGGGGGAATAGCAGCGATTCGTCAGGCGATGGACGCGGAGGCGACACCAATCGCCCGCCCCCGACGATATCGGGGGCTTAGGTTGGCCTTTCCAGGAACGTTGAACTCTTCGCTGCCGGACATAAGTGCTTTCTACCTTAACATATCGGTGGCGGGCAGCGGAAGAGACAGGCCCTGGGCGTCGTTTGACAGCTTGGGCGAGCAATCGATAGCATGGGTTCAGAAAGGGAATCACATCGATTTGCCGCGACTCCTCATCGCCACGAACAACCGCGGGAAACTGGCTGAGTACGAAGTCCTCCTCAAGGGCTGCGGCTGGGAGCTGGTTTCGCCCGCCGACCTGGGGCTGAGCCTCTCCGTCGAAGAGACCGGCGACGACTACGCGACGAACGCCCGCATCAAGGCCGAGGCATTCGGACGGGCATCCGGCCTGCTCACGCTCGCCGATGACTCCGGCTTGGAGGTTGACGCGCTGGGAGGTAAGCCCGGTCCTTTATCGGCCCGTTATGCCGGCCCGAGCCAGACGGACGAAGAGGCCGTAGACCTGGTGGTGGCGCAGATGAGGGACGTGCCGCCGGAGCGTCGCGCGGGGCGATTTCGTTGCATAATCGCGCTGGCGGAGCCGGACGGCGCGACGGGGTTTGTCGAAGGCGAGTGCCCGGGCGTGATTACGAACGAGCCGCGCGGCCACAACGGCTTCGGTTACGACCCCATCTTCTACATTCCCCAGCTCGGCCGGACCATGGCGGAGCTGACGCCGGAGGAGAAGAACGCCATCAGCCATCGCGCCGACGCCGCGAGAAAGGCCTGCGCGCTACTCAAGGAGATGATCGGTGAAAGGGCGAGCCGACCCTGAGATGACGTCCGGCGCTCTTCTCGACGCTCACCAGCGGCGGATCAGCTATCTGCGCGTCTCCGTCACCGATCGCTGCAACCTGCGCTGCGTATACTGCATGCCGCAGGAAGGCATCGACCTCGTGCCCATGGAGAACGTGCTCAGCTACGAGGAGATCCGCGACGTCGTGCGCGTGGCCGCGTCGATGGGTCTGCGACGCGTGCGGCTCACGGGCGGCGAGCCCCTGGCGCGAAAGGGGCTGGTCGACCTAGTAGGGATGATAAGCGCTCTGCCCGGCATCGAAGAGGTAGCGCTGAGCACGAACGGCGTCGTTCTGGCGCGACATGCGGAGTCGCTGGCCCGGGCCGGTCTGAGCCGCGTCAACGTCAGCCTCGATACGCTGCGACCGGAGCGCTTTCGCAGCATCACCCGCGGCGGACGCCTGGAGGACGTGCTGGAGGGCATCGACGCGGCGCGCGCTGCCGGACTGATGCCGATCAAGCTAAACGTGGTTGCTATGCAGGGGTTGAACGACGACGAGGCCGTCGACTTCGCGCGCTCGACTATCGACGAGGATTGGCAGGTGCGCTTCATCGAGCTGATGCCGTTCACGGCGCTTGAGAACTTGGGCCAGCAGCCGGCGCCGTCCGTCGCTTTCGTGTCGAATGAGACGGTGCGCCGCCGGATCGAAGATGCGCTCGGCGCTCTTCGACCGGAGAGCAGCGACGGCAACGGCCCCGCGCGCTACTATCGTCTGCAGGGTGCGAAGGGGAAGATAGGCTTTATTAGCTCGCTCACGGAAGAGGGGTTCTGCGGCCGCTGCAACCGGATGCGGCTCACCGCGACGGGCAAGCTGCGCCCGTGCCTGCTGACCGATCACGAGATCGACCTGATGCCGTCGTTGCGCGGCGGCGAAGGCGAAGACGGCATACGGCGGGGTATAATGGCGGCGCTGACGAGCAAGCCGGACGCCCATCACCTGGGGGACGGCAACCGGCCGCGGCGCCGGAGGATGGTGCAGATCGGCGGTTGAGAATGGCCAAGCTGAGTCACATCGATGAGTCGGGGCGCGCGCGCATGGTCGACGTGACGGCCAAGCGCGAGACGGCGCGCGAAGCGGTCGCGACGGGCACGGTGCGGATGAAGCCGGAGACGCTGGCGCTCATCCAGTCGGGCGGCGTGCCCAAAGGCGACGTCATCGCCGTGGCGCAGGTCGCGGGCGTGATGGCGGCCAAGCGCACCTGCGATCTGATCCCTATGTGCCACCCTCTGCTGCTCACCAACGTCGATGTCCAGATATGGCCCGACGAGCGAGAGAGCGCGCTTCAGATTACGGCCGCCGTACGCAGCACGGGGAAGACGGGCGTGGAGATGGAGGCGCTGACGGCCGTCGTCGTGGCGGCGCTCACCGTGTACGACATGTGCAAGGCCGTGGAGCGCGGCATGCGCATCGAGGGCGTGCGACTGCTAAAGAAATCGGGCGGCAGGAGTGGCAAGATCACCCTCCAGTAGCCGCCCGATTTGATCCCTCTTAGATTCCTCTATTTTGCTGCCGCCAGGGCCTCTTCGATCGCCGACTTGAACGTGAACATGCCCGCCTGGTAGCCCTGCGCGTTCTCGTCGAAGGGGTAGGCGCCGCTGATGAACTTGCCGTTGATGAAGAACGAAGGCGTCCCAAAGCGGGTCACGCCGGCCGCGGTAAGGGCATCCGTCATCGCCGAGGCGTCAGAGGTCACCTTTTCCGCGTCCGCGCCGGAATCCAGGCACTGGTTGAACTTCGCGGTGTCGAGGCTCAGGCTGGCCGCGTACTGTTTGAGCTGGTCGGCGACCTGGTTGACGCCGTTTGTCGGGTCTGCCTGGACGAGCGCAGAGAGCTGGCTCTGGTTCTGGAAGAGAAGGTCGTGGTACTCCCAGAACTTGCCCTGGTCGTTTGCGCACTCGCTGGCCTCCGCTGCCTTCTGTGCGTAGGGGTGCATACTCGCGGGAAGCGGGTAGTTCCTGAACGCGAACAGGACCTTGTCGCCGTAGGTCGACAGGATCTGCGGCATCGTCTGGGTAACGAACTTGGCGCAGTAGGGGCATTCGAAGTCGGAGAACTCGATGATCTGCACCTTGGCGTCCGCCGGTCCCTTCGTGGGTGCGTCACCGACGCCCATATCGACAACGGGCGCTTCAGCGGTCGCTGCCGCCGTCGGAAGC
>JBGQNJ010000111.1:0-5196 GCA_041501065.1 Dehalococcoidia bacterium | reverse complement strand
TCGAGGACCAGATCGCCGCGGCAGCGCGGGCAGGACTTCAGCCACATCATCTTTCGATTCCTTTCACTGCACCTTCCGGACGACCTCTCCCGGACTTCTCCTTCGAACCTCCCGCTTCCGGCGACCCGTCGGCCGTCCCGAGCAGGGGTTAAATCACTCTGCATCTTAAAGTTGGGGCGTGCGTTCTGTATGAACACGGCGCCCAGTTGCGTGCAAGAACCGTGAACGAACGGAGGCGCGTGCGGATAAGGACGGACAAAAGCGCAACGAATGCGGAGGCGACGTGTGGGGTTAGGCCGGCAAAGGCGAGGCGCCAGTCGCATTTGCGATCCGACGCCTTAGCCGGGGATAGAGAATAGAGGCGAGCTATTCCTTGACCATTCGATAGCCTATCTGCCGTTCGGTGAGGATGTAGCGCGGCTGCTTGGCGTCGTCGTTGAGCTTGCGCCGGAGGTTGCGTATGAAGGAGCGAACGAGCTCCGTCTCTCCGGCGTACTCTGCGCCCCAGACGCGCTGCAGTATCTGGTCGAATGTCAGCACCAGGCCGCTGTGCGTCGCCAGTTCGTAGAGCAGCTTGTATTCCGTGGCCGAGAGGGAGATCTCCTTCCCCTCCAGTATCACGCGACGCTCCGCGAAGTTGATCTCCAGGTCCTTGACCTTGAACGGCGGCCTCGATTCGCCCATGCCGGGCAACGACCGCCGCCGCAGCGCCGCCTCGATGCGCGCCAACAGCTCCGAGGGCGCGAAGGGCTTCGTTACGTAGTCGTCTGCGCCCATCTTCAGCGCCCGCACGGTGTCCTCGCTGCTATCGCTGGCGGTGAGGAAGATGACCGGCGCCGCCGAGAACTCGCGGATGCGTGCCAGAAGGTCGAAGCCGCTCATGCCGGGAAGCCGGAGGTCGAGCAGTATCAGGTCCGGCTGCTCCAGCTCCACAAACTTGGTCACCTGCGATGGGTCGCTGGTCACGACGCACTGATAGCCGGCCTCGTCGAGCGAGTGCTGGAGGTAGCGCAGCACCGGCAGCTCATCATCGACGGCAAGGATGCGCGGCCTATCGCTGCGACGGACGCCCGCGGTCATTGTTGGCGTTGCGGCTTTGGCGGGCGTCGCGGCGGCTTCCGCGGCGAGCGGGAGCGTGAAGCTGAAGGTTGCGCCCTTGCCCTCGCCCTCGCTCTCCGCCCAGATGCGTCCCCCGTGCGCCTCCACTATGCCCTTGCAGATCGCCAGCCCTAGCCCTGTGCCCGTGGCGCGGGTCTTGCTGGAGTCGTGGACCTGCGAGAACTTCTGGAAGAGCAGGGGAAGCTTGTCCGGCGCGATGCCCTGTCCTTTGTCTTGCACCCGCACCGTCGCCAGGACGCCGTCGTGCTCCACGCTTATCTTGACCGGCGCAGTGACCGACGAGAACTTCGCGGAGTTGGTGAGCAGGTTCGTCAGCACCTGCACGAGCCGGCGCCGGTCCGCGTTCACCGCCGGCATCCCATCCGGCATCTCCACGTCTATGCGCGCCGAACGGCCGCCGCGGGCGAGTATCGACTGCGCCTCTTCGACGACCGAGCGCAGGTCCAGCGGCTCCGGCTTCACCGAAAGCGAACCGGCCTCGATGCGGCTCATGTCCAGCAGGTTGTCCGCGAGGTCGCGCAGCCTGTCGGACTGCTCATCGATGATCTGGAACAGCTCCCTTGTCTCCTCGTAATCGAGCGGCCGCGAGCTGCCGAGCGCTGTTGCCGCCGAGCCTTTGATGGCCGCCAGCGGCGTCTTTAGCTCGTGCGTGACCATGCCCAGGAACTCGCTGCGCAGCTTCTCCAGCTCCTCCATCGACTGCACCCGCTCCGTCACGTCACGCACGATCCCTTGAATGGCGACGACCTTGCCGTTCTCGTCGCGGATCGGTGCGTTATGGTGCTCGATCCACATCGGTGTGCTGTCCTTGTGATGGCAGCGGAGCATTACCGGTCCCGTGAGCATGCCGGACGGCGTCCGCATCTGGTCGATGAGCGGCTGGTCGTCCGGGTGCACGATCTTGTGGTCGAGGTCGGGGTCGGACAGCCACTCCTCGCGCTCGTAGCCGAAGAGCGTTGTCATGGCGGGGCTCACGTACTCGTAGCCCGGCGGGTCGAGGCGGAAGCGATAGATGCCGTCGGTGGCGTTCTCGGTCAGGAGGCGGAAGCGCTCCTCGCTTTCCCGCAGCGCCTCCTCAGCGCGCTTGCGTTCACCGACATCGCGGATGACGCCGGCGAAGAAAGTCTCCTGCTTCGCCTTCCATGACGTGAGGGAGAGTTCTACGGGGAATTCACTACCATCGCTCCTCAGGCCGGACATGTCGATGGTCCGGCCCATGATGCGAGGCTTTCCGGTTGCGAGGAAACGCTTCAAGCCCTGCCGGTGGCTCTCGTGAAAGCGCTCCGGCATGATTAGCGTGACTGGCTGCTCTATCGCCTCGGCGGCCGGGTAGCCGAACATGGCTTCGGCGCCGCGGTTCCAGAGGACGATCTCGCCGCTGCTGTTCGCGCAGACGATGGCGTCGCTGGCCGTCTCGACGAGGGAGTGGAAGCGGTGCTCGCTGTTCTGTAGAGCCTCCAGCGTGCGGCTGTTGCTGAGCGCCACGGCGGCAAGCTCACCGAAGGCCGTCGCGAGGCGCGCGTCGTTTTGGGTGAAACCTCCAGGTTTGTTGGCGATGCCCAGCAAGCCCACGACGGCGCCTTCGATCGTGAGCGGCGCAAACAGGACGTTGTCCAGAGTGGCGTGTCCCTCTGGCATGAACTGTGCCCAGCGACTGGTCGCGAAGTCGTTGTCGTGCGCCGCTTGGCCCGTCTGGTACACTTGCGCGCGCAGCCCGCGGATGGGCATCGGCAGTGTCGGGTCCACGTTGCAGGGGAGGCCGCCGGAGTCGAGGAACAGGACCTCGTTCTCCGTCCCCTCGGAGCTCAACAAGGCCACGTAGCCGGCGCTGGCGCCTATCAGGGCCTTGCAGCGGTCGAAGATTACGCGCGCGGCGTCGGCAAACTCCCGGTGCTTCAGGACAGCTCGAGCCGATTCGAGGAGGGCCTCCACCTCTTCCTGCCTGCGTCGCGCCGCCGGGTCCCTCTCTCCGCTCGCGGGCTTCTTCTCGGGGGGCTTTGCCGCCCGGTCCAAAACGGCCTTTGCACCGGCGGCGGATGTGCTAGACATGCGCCTTCCCTTCCCGACCTCGTTCGCGGTCTGGGCCGGAATTCGCCGTTCCCGGCTCCCTCTTCTTCGATCTTGTGCCATGGGTTCCCTCGGAAACGACTTCCTTCCGTCGGCGTGCCGCTGCCTGTTCGCAGCCCCCTAGGCGGGTTGTGAGATTGCCCGAAGAGACCTGCCACGGGGCAGACGAACCGCGATTCCAGGTTAGCACCTCGGATGGCGCTACCGCAAAGGCCGACGCTCTCGAAGGGTCTACTTCATGGGAGTGCGAATGTCCGTCTTCGCCGCGCGGCTTTGCGGAGGAGGATCGCGTGCTCAATGATAACATGGGTGTCAACTGTCGCAGCGAGCCTACTGCCGCCGCTGGGGAGGATCGCCTCCGGGTTCCGGCCCGTCCGCGGGGCGCCGGTTGAGAAGCTCCTCAAGCTTTTTCACCAGCTCCCAGGGGTCGAAGGGTTTGGGAATAAAGGTCCCCTTCAGGGGTCCGTAGCGCCGTACGGCCTCATCCTCGTCGAGAGCGGATACGATGAGCCAGGCGGGATAGCCGTCGCGCGCCTCGTGTAGTCGGTGAAGCATGGCGCCGCCGAGGCCGTCGGGGAGCCCGAGGTCGAGGAGAACAGCGTCCGGCGGTCCCTCGTCCATCTTTTGAAGCGCTTCGCCGCCGGTCTCGACCTCTATAGTCTCGAAGCCCGCCCTACGGAAGCATACCCTCAGGATTCTAGCGACACCCGGGTCATCCTCAACTATGAGTACGCTTCGTCGAGCTGTAGCATTCCCTTCAGACGTCATGCAATCCGGTCTCGCCAGGAAAAAGCGGGAAGAGTACGGAAACCATTCTAGGTTTCCCGCATGGCAGTCTTGTGAATAGACGAGCATACTTTGTGAAGGTTTTGTGAAGGAAGCAGCAGCAAGGCGGAACTCCCCGTTCAGCCTGCGCCCACGTTGCTGTTGCCGACGGATCGGTCTTTTGGTTACTCGGTCAGGGCGCAGATGGCGCCCGGACGGCGGACGACCAGCGCCAGGCTCTCCACTATCGCGAACTCCAGTGTATCCTTCGTCGGCCCGATGAATGCGATCGCCATGTCCTGCCCCATGACGATCGAGGCGAAGAGTCGCCCGGTGTTCAGTATCAGGCCGCCCTTTTCCAGGACCGGGGCCTTGAGTATCCCCTCCGTCGCTATCGTCTGGACCTGCTCCAGCTCGCTGAACGCCCCTATCGGGTGACGTCGATAGAGCTGGTTGTAGCGGGCGGGCGAAAGTGCGACGGCGTAGGGCCCGTGGTAGCCCGCGTTGTCGAGGGCCGTGACGCCCTTGATGATGTCGCCGGCGGCGGTGCCCAGCTCGTCCCAGGCCGAGAGCGCCTGCGAGTTGATTCCCTCGTAGCTCAACAGCCCGATGAGCGGCGGCCCGCCCTTCAAGAGGATGCTGTCTTCGTGCTCGGCAGCGCGGATCGCCGCGTCCAGGAGGGGGTTGAGGTTGAGCGGCAACCCGTCGCGCTCGTACGCGGCGAGGTCCCGCTTGCCGAGCGAGAACGAGGTCGCGATTTGCGGCACCGGTATCGATGAGCTCGCGTACACGTCCTCTCCGAGCTGCAGGTCCTCCAGCGGCACCGACTTGAGGCCGAGGCCGTACGGCCCCTCTACGTGCAGCAGCCGTCGCCCGACGAGAATACCCCTTGCAGCCTCCACCATCGCCGCGTCCATGGCCTTCCACGTGTCCGGCTCGATGGGAGCGTCGTCTCTAAGCATGTATTTGTCTACCATCATCTCTTCTCCTTGCGCTTGGTTGTTCCAGCGCGGTCACTTGCGGTCACTCCCTGAGCGGGCCGACCGTCATTCCATCGCCGGATGCCTCCGCCTGCGGCATGCCCGCCTCGCCCGCCATTTCGTTCACCTCCTGCGCTCCCTCGGCGAGGAGCCTGTCTTCTTCGCCCTCCGTTAGGATGCTGAGCAGGCGAGAGAACTCGCCGGCGTGGACGCGCTCCTCGTCCGCGATGTCCAGGAGCACGCGCTTCGCGAGGGGGTTGTCCGT
>JBGQNJ010000110.1:0-5224 GCA_041501065.1 Dehalococcoidia bacterium | reverse complement strand
CGCTACGTCGAGTCCCTCTCCGCCTACGCCCGCCAGTTCCTCGGCCAGATGGAGAAGCCCGACGTCGACTACATCGAGGGCCTCTCGCCTGCCATCTCCATCGACCAGCGGGGCGCCAGCCGCAACCCGCGCTCCACCGTCGGCACCCAGACGGAGGTCTACGACTACATGCGCCTCCTCTGGGCCCGCGCCGGTCTGCCGCACTGCCCCAACTGCGGCCGGCCCATCCAGAAGCAGACCGTGCAGCAGATCGTCGACGCCATCCTCGCCCTGCCCGCGGGCAAGCGCATCATGATACTCTCGCCGCTCATCCGCGACCGTAAGGGCGAGCACCAGCAGGTCTTCGACGACTCCCGCCGCGCCGGCTTCGTCCGCATCCGCGTCGACGGCGAGGTGCGCGACCTCGGCGAGGACATCGAGCTCGACAAGAACCGCCGTCACACCATCGAGCTCGTCGTCGACCGCCTCGTCACGGAAGGCGCGCCGCCGGGCACCGACGGCGAGACGCCCTCCGAGCAGCGCCCGCGCCTCGCCGACTCCGTCGAGACGGCGCTTCGACTCGGCGCCGGCGTCGTCCTCGTCGCCATCGAAGGCGAGGAAGAGCGACTCTACTCCGAGCACTTCGCCTGCGTGTTCTGCGGCATCTCCCTGGGAGAGCTCGCGCCGCGCAACTTCAGCTTCAACAGCCCGCACGGCGCCTGTCGCACCTGCACCGGCCTCGGCGTCAAGCTGGACCTGGACCCGCAGCTCGTCATCCCGAACAAGAACCTGACCCTGTCGCAGGGTGCCCTCCAGCCCTGGGCGCGCGCCGGCACCATCTCCGGCTGGTACTACCGCCTCGTCGAGGCGATGGCGACGAAGCACGGCTTCTCGACGCACGTGCCCGTGAAGGACCTCAAGACGGAAGACATCGATAAGCTGCTCCACAGCACCGGCGAGCACATCACGGTCAGGTACACGAACCACGCCGGCAACGTCTCGTACTACGACACGACCTACGAAGGCGTCGTCCCCAACCTCAACCGCCGCTTCCGCGAGACCGAGTCCGACTACGTCCGCGGCGAGATCGAGCGCTACATGACGGCCAGCCCCTGCCCTGAGTGCAAGGGCGCCCGTCTCAAGCCGGAGTCGCTTGCCGTCACCATCGCCGACAAGAACATCATCGAAGTCACCCAGATGAGCCTGTTCGACGAGCAGCGCTGGTTCGAAAGGCTCGCGGGCAAAGAGACGCCGCTGTCGAAGCGGGAGCAGCAAATCGCTTACCAGATCCTGAAAGAGATACGCGCCCGCCTCGACTTCCTCGTCGAAGTCGGCGTCGGCTACCTGACGCTCGATCGCCGCACCGCCACGCTCTCCGGCGGCGAGGCGCAGCGAATCCGTCTGGCGACCCAGATCGGCTCCGGCCTCATGGGCGTCCTCTACGTCTGCGACGAGCCGACCGTCGGACTCCACGCCGCCGACGACGCTCGCTTGATCCGCACCTTGGAGCGACTGCGCGACCTCGGCAACACCGTCATCGTCGTCGAGCACGACGAGGCGATGATGCGCGCCGCCGACCACATCATCGACATGGGTCCCGGCGCCGGCGAGCAGGGCGGCCGCGTCGTCGTCGCCGGCACGCTCGACGATATCAAGGCGTCGGCGGAGTCCATAACCGGCCAGTACCTCTCCGGCGTCCGCCAGATCCCCCTGCCCGAAGCGCGACGCCCCGGCAACGGTCTCACCGTGACCATCCAGGGCGCGCGCGAGAACAACCTCAAGAACATCGACGTGACGATTCCGCTGGGAAAATTCGTCTGCATCACCGGCGTCTCCGGCTCCGGCAAGAGCACCCTCATCAACGACATCCTTTACAAGAAGGCGGCGCAGCTCCTGTACGGCGCCCGCGACCGCCCGGGCGATTGCGACGGGATCGTCGGCCTGCAGAACATCGACAAGGTCGTCAACATCGACCAGTCTCCCATCGGCCGCACGCCGCGCTCGAACCCGGCGACCTACACCGGCACGTTCACGCCAGTCCGCGAGCTCTTCGCGACCGTCCCGGAGGCACGGATGCGCGGCTACCCGCCCGGTCGCTTCTCTTTCAACGTCAAGGGCGGTCGCTGCGAGGCCTGCGCCGGCGAAGGCTACATCCAGATCGAGATGCAGTTCCTGCCCGATGTCACCGTCCACTGCGAAGTCTGCAAGGGGAAGCGCTACAATCGCGAGGCGTTGGAGATCCTCTTCCGCGGCAAGAACATCGCCGAAGTGCTGGACATGACCGTCGACCAGGCGCTCGAATTCTTCCGAGCCTTCCCCAAGGTTCGAACGAAGCTGGAGACGCTACAGGCCGTCGGGCTCGGCTACATACGTCTCGGCCAGCCGGCGACGACGCTCTCCGGCGGCGAGGCGCAGCGCGTCAAGCTGTCGACGGAGCTGTCGCGTCGCTCCACGGGCCGCACCCTCTACATTCTCGACGAGCCGACGACGGGCCTCTCGTTCGAGGACACCTATGCGTTGCTGCGCGTCCTTCACCGTCTCGTCGACGGCGGCAACACCGTCGTCATCATCGAGCACCACCTCGATGTCGTGAAGAACGCGGACCACATCATCGACCTCGGTCCGCTCGGCGGCGACGAAGGCGGCAAAATCGTCGTCGAAGGCACGCCGGAACAAGTCGCCGAAGCCGAGCACAGCTTCACCGGCCAGTACCTGCGGCGCAAGCTGCCCGGGCGACTAAAGCCACAGCGGACTACAGCGGGAAGGTTCTAGCGGTTGCGCGACGAAATCCTGACCTACTGGGAGATGTGTGCTCGAGAGAGGGGTTCGCTGCAGCGCGGCATGTACCATCGTGAGCCGCCCGCCACTTCCGTTGTGCTTATGTCTCGACGGCCAGGCGCGCCGTATGAAGACGCGTTGTCCGAAGACGGCACCGAGCTTCTCTATGAAGGCCATGACGAGAAGAGACAGCCTGGCATTGATCCCAAGTCGGTGGATCAACCGTGGGCTTTTCCTTCCGGCGAGCCCACGGAAAACGCGAAGTTCGCAAGGGCAGCCTCTCCCTTGACGGAGAAGTGCCTCGTGCGAGTGTACGAGAAGCTCCGCCCCGGGATCTGGTCAGACAAAGGCCTGTTCGGGCTGGTCGACTGCATTTACGCTAACGCCGGTGCACGGAAGGTCTTCAAGTTCCGCATGCGGCTGTCAGATCAATCAGATGAGGCACTGCAGACAGTCGAGTCGGAGCAGTTTCGTAGGGCTATCCCCTCATGGGTCAAGCAAGCTGTCTACAAACGTGACAAGGGTCGGTGCGTGATGTGCGGAGCCGAAGACCAATTGCATTTCGACCACGAGTTGCCCTTCTCGAAGGGCGGCACTGGCCTCACTCCGAACAACGTTCGAATTCTGTGTGCGCGGCACAATCTCACCAAAGGGGCAAAGATCGAGTGACTGGCCCCGACGTGACGGGAAATGTCGTAAGAATCGCGCAGATGGACGAAAGCTTCACTGGACGCTATCTTCGTGCTAAGCTAGCGAGACAGCGCGAACAGAGCGTTGTGAGGTGGTGCTATGCCCGCGACATTGACCAGGCCATTTCATGTGATTAGAGATGGCATTATCCTAGAGCTTCAACCCGAGCCGGAGGGGGGATACACTGTGTCCGTGCCGGCGTTGCCCGGCTGTGTTTCTTACGGCGAGACGTTCGAGGACGCTGTCGGCATGGCTGTTGACGCCATCGAGGGTTGGCTGGCGGTCGCCAAAGAAGAGGGCATCCCCATTCCGGCGCAGTTTCTCGGCGAGACCGAGACTGCATAGATCTGCTTATGCCTCGAAAGATACCTGCTCTCCGCTCAGCGCAGGTAGTCTCGGCTCTGGAGAGGGCCGGTTTCGTTGTCAAGAGGCAATCGGGCAGCCACATAGTGATGTTGAAGGCAGAGCAGCGTAGGCCCATCACCGTGCCGATGCACCGGAGGGATCTTCCTCCGGGGACCGTAAGGGCTATCGTTCGTCAAGCTGGTCTTACCGTCGACCAGTTCCTTGCATTCGTGACAAATCAGAGCTAAAAGGAGAGCCTATGCCGTCTGTTGTTAAGAAGCGGCGGAAAAAGATCCGCAAGCACAAGTACCGCAAGATGCTCAAGAAGACCCGCTGGCAGCGAAAACACAAGTAGCATCGTTCCTCTCATCGCGTCTGCCTATTGTTTTCCCGGCGACGCCATCGCCGCGTTTCCGTTTTGCCCAGCAACTCACCGAGGCGCTGCCCAGGTCATCGTGCTGGAGGAAGCGACATGCTCGAAGGTGAGCGCGAGGACGGTGGAATGGAACCGCTGCGACCCCTGATTTCGCAACAGGCCATCGAGCAACGCGTCCGGGAGCTCGCCGAAGAGTTGAGCCGCGATTACCGCGGGCGCTCGCCGCTCCTCCTCGGCGTTCTCAAGGGCTGTTACGTCTTCCTCGCCGACCTCACGCGCTTCATGGAAGAGCCGCCCGAGGTCGACTTCATTCAGCTTGCCAGCTATGGTCTCAAGGGCACCGAGCGCGCCGAAAGGGCAGAAGTCTGCCAGAGCCCGCGCAGCGACCTCCGCGGCCGGCACGTTGTCATCGTCGAAGACATCGTCGATAGCGGCGAGACGCTGCGCTTTCTCCGCGACTACGTCGCCCAGCGTCAACCGGCAAGCGTGCGTGTCTGCTCCCTGCTCTTGCGCGAGAGATCGCGCGCGATGGTGGGCGATATCGTCGACTACGTGGGCTTCTTCGTGGACGAAGGCTGGCTCGTGGGCTACGGCCTCGACCTGTCGGAGAAGTACCGCCACCTGCGCGACCTGCACGTCGTCGAGGGCACGCCGTGAGCCTGGCTGACCTCATCGCCGTCGCGCGCGGCGACACTCCGGGCGACCTGCTCTTCGCCAACGCGCGCGTCGTCAACACCCTCACCGCCGAGATCGAGGAGACCGACGTCCTCGTCTTCGACGGTCGCATCGCCGGCCTCGGCCCCGGCTACCGCGCCCGTGAGACCATCGACCTTCGCGGCGCCTATCTCTTGCCCGCCTTCATCAACGGCCACACCCACGTCGAGAGCTCCCATCTCTGGATCGGCGAATACGCCCGCGCCGTCCTGCCGCACGGCACCGCCGCCGTCGTCACCGACCTGCATGAGATCGCCAACGTCGCCGGCCTGCGCGGCCTCCAGGCTGTCACCCGCGCCGCTGCCTCCCTTCCTCTCGAGCTCTACCTGATGGCGCCCTCCT
>JBGQNJ010000109.1:0-5284 GCA_041501065.1 Dehalococcoidia bacterium | reverse complement strand
TGTCGAACCAGGTCCAGAAACGCAGGGCCGCGCCGTCGACGCTGCTCAGGTCGACTTCGCGCGTTAGCGTGGTGTCTATGTCGTCGCCACGTACCGACCACCACTGGCCGCTGCCGCTGTGGGGCCGGTTCGCCAGTAGGGGCACGGTCTCAGCGCCGTCGAAGGCGAAGGTCGCGGATTGGCCGGGCAGATTCACCTCGACGTAGTCGGCGGCGAACTGGTGGACGACGGCATCGCCGCTGGCCGCGCCATCGAGGGTCTCCGAAAGGGCAACGCTTCCATTGGTGCTCGGATAGCCCTCGGGGCCGCCAGCGTAGTTGGCGACGACCCAGGTAGCGAAGAGGCGGTCGAAGTCGAGGCCGCCGTGGAGTCGAAGATAGTCGTTGACGCCGGTGATGCCCTTGTCGTTTTCGAAGACGAGGTCGTGCAGCGAGTCGATGCCGCCGCTGCGAAGGGCGAGGTAGCGGAAGAAGAGGCCGGCGGCGCCGTAGTGGGCGTAGTTGTCGCCGCTGGCGTTCCATTCGTTGAGTTGGGTGTCGGGCTGCTGAAGGAACGTCTCGCCGAAGCTGTCCCCCTGGCCCGTGAGCGAGCCCGCCACCTCGGACAGACCCTCGTTTATCCAGAGGTCTTCGCGCCGGTTGCCGTTGAAGTGGACCAGGTGCTGGAGCTCGTGCGCGAGAACGGAGGCGTAGCCTTCGCTGCCGGCCTCCAGTGAGAGATCCATGTACACCATTTCGCGCTCGTTGCTCAGCGGGGCAAGCGCCTGCGGATACTCATCCATGTCGGAGAAGTAGCCGGCGGCGCCTTCGAGTCGGCCGTTGAAGATGGTGATGTGCGCGTCATTGTCGATGCCCGGGCTGCGTTCGTGCCCCATGGCCTGCGTGACGGTTGGGTAGATTGCGTCCTCGAACCTCTGGCCCGCCTTGTCGATGCCATCTTGGGAGACGGACTCGCCGTCCTGCACGTAGAAGTAGGCGTGCGGGGTGACGGCGCGGAGTGTGCCCCATATCTCGAGCGGGCGCGGCGGGACGTCGCCGCCCTCGCCGGGCGAAGGCATCATGATCACGTGAAAGAGATGGCGGTCACCGACACTCAGGCTCTGCGGCGACGGGTTGACGGGATCCGCCGGCGCGCTCTCGAGGCCCTGCAACCGACGCGCCAGGTCGAGGAGGTTGCGGGAGGGAAGGAAGTCGGTGTCGGGCGCGGTCTGCAGCGTGGCGCCGGAGGACGGCGTCAAGAAAGCGGTAGCGGCGGCCGTGGTCGCCGGCGAAGGCGTCGCTGCGTGGTCGCCGCTGTCGCGACAGGACAGAGCCGAGGCGAGAGCGAGGAGCCCGAGAAACGAGAGAGCAGCCGTTCTTCGCAGGTTACGGCTGCCTCTGGAATGACCTTTTGCCAAGTTACCTATTTCGCGCGCGGATGTGCCTTCTCGTAGACCTGGCGCACCATGTCGTCGGTCAGCTTTGTGTAGACCTGCGTGGTCGACATGTTGGCGTGGCCCAGGAGCTCCTGCACGTTACGCAGGGGTGCGCCGCCTCTCAGCATATGGGTAGCAAAGCTGTGGCGCAAGGTATGAGGGGTGACGGACTTTGAGATGGCGGCCTTCCTGGCATAGCCCTTGAGTATGAGCCAGAAGCCCTGCCGGGTGAGGCGGTCGCCGCGGCGGTTCACAAAGAGGGCGGGCTGGTGCTTGTTCTTGACGAGCTGCAGCCGGCCGTTGTCAAGGTAGTCCTGGACCGCAGCGAGGGCGTCCTTGTGGATCGGGATCGTGCGTTCCTTCGATCCTTTGCCGAGGCAGCGGACGTGCGGCGCGCGCGGGCTCATGTGCACGTGGGCGACGTCCAGCGAGACGAGTTCGGTGACGCGCATGCCGGTGGCGTAGAGGAGCTCGAGCATGGCCTTGTCGCGCTTGGCCTCCGGCGTGGCACGGCGGGCCGGTTGCTCCAGGAGCTCGTCGACTTCCTTGATGGACAGCGGCTTCGGCAGCGACTTGGGGACGCGGAAGCCGACGTTATCAGTCGGGTTCGTCTTGACGATGCCTTCTACCTGGTGAAGGTAGGCGAAGAAGGCCTTGATTGCCGCGATCTTGCGGGCGACGGTGGCCTCTGCGTACTGGCGGCGCTTGAGGTCGGAAATGTAGTCGACGACGAAGTTGCGGTCGACGTCTTTCCAGAGGGCGTCGCCGTTGCCGTTCTTCGCGGCGCTGAGATAGCCGCAGAACTGCGCCAAGTCGATGCCGTACGCAGCGATAGTGTTGGCGGAGGAGCCCTTTTCAACTGATAGATAGTGCAGGAACTGACCAACGTGGTCGTCCATGACCGTCACCTCTCATGAACTGGTCGGTCGGGGAAGGGAGCGATGCCCATTGTACCACAGCGTTCATTGTTGTCTATGAGACGGCGGAGGAAATTGTGACTTATTTTTCCGCCCTGCCGGCAAATGGGTGCTTACCGTCGCCGTGGAGGCGGGTACGGCTCTATCTTGTGCAGGACCGCAACCCAAAGGTCGCGGCACGGAAGGCGAAGTTCGCAAGGTATCGGCGCGAGGAGCGAATGCGAGTCGCGCAACGGGAGCGCGATCAGCGCACCTTGCACCCTCGCCGCGAAGAGTCGATGGAAGCTAGTACTCCTGTGCGTCGCTCTCCGGCCACGCCTCCTCGCCGATCAGCGGCACGAAGCGACACTGGCCGTGGCGACGCACCCGCAGGCCGTCGCCCTCGCGCGTCACCGATAGGAGTTGCTGTACACTTCGACGCCCCACGGGGATCACCAGCCGTCCGTCCGGCGCAAGCTGTTCGACGAGCGCGCGCGGCACACGCGGCGCGCCCGCCGTGACCAGTATTGCGTCGTACGGCGCCTCCTCCGGCCAACCCAGCCTCGGCCCGGCCACATGGACCGCTATGTTGTCGTACCCAAGGCGACGAAAACGCTCGGGGGCGCTTTCGGCCAGCTCGGGCACCCGCTCCACCGTGACGACGCGGTCCGCGAGCTGCGCCAGAATTGCCGTCTGGTACCCGGAGCCGGTGCCGATCTCCAGGACCTTCTCCGGGCCGCGAAGGCGCAGCACTTCCGTCATCGTCGCCACCATCAGCGGCTGGGATATCGTCTGGCCGTGGCCTATCGGCAGAGGACGGTCATCGTAGGCGAGACGGCGCAGGTCGGTGGGGACGAACTCCTCGCGGGGGACGCGGCGCATCGCCTGCAGGACGCGCTCGTCGCTGATCTCGGAGCGCAGGCCGGCGATCAGGGCCTCGCGGGCAGCAGCGAAATCGATCTCCATACCGATCTCCGACCTATCGACTCGACCCGGGGGCTGCCTTCCTTAACGATAGCACATGCTTAAAGGCGGCCCAAGCGCAAACCGATGATATAATGCGACGGGCGACCTCGGCTCGGGGGCGCCCGTATTGGGTAGCGAACGTAGACTGGGTTGAGCGCTTTATGCCTTCGCACTACTGGGTCGGGACCTCCGGCTGGGTGTACAAGCACTGGCGTGGCCCCTTCTACCCGCCGGACCTGCCCTCCAGCAAGTGGTTCGATTTCTTCAGCCGGCAATTCGGCACCGTTGAGCTGAACAACAGCTTCTATCGCCTTCCCGCCGAGGACACGTGGCGCAAGTGGGCGAAGGCCGCCCCCAAGGGCTTCCTCTTCGCCGTCAAGGCGAGCCGCTTCATCACGCACATCAAGCGGCTGAAGGACTGCGAAGAGCCGCTGGAGACCTTCCTCGCCCGGGCGCGACTGCTCGGCGGCTCGCTGGGCCCGGTCCTTTACCAGTTGCCGCCCAACTTCCACTACAAGCCCGAGAACGTCGAGCGCCTCGCCGACTTCTTATCGCTTCTTCCCCAGGATATGCGCCACGTCTTCGAGTTCCGTCACGACTCCTGGTTCAACGCCGACCTGTTCTCGCTCCTGCGCATTCACAATGCCGGATTCTGCGCCTTCCACATGGCCGGATGGGAGGCACCACTCGAAGCGACGACCGACTTCGCCTACGTACGCTTTCACGGAAGCGATAGCGTCTACGGCGGCTCCTACAGCCGCGGCGACCTCGCCATCTGGGCGGGCCGCCTGCGCGACCTGCCGGAGGATGTCCGCGAGGTCTTTGTCTACTTCAACAACGACGCTGAAGCCCACGCCGTCGCCAACGCGAAGACACTGATCGAGTTCATAACGCCGTTTGCGCTGAACGACGACCTGGAGGAATAGGAAGACGCGGCGGAAGGCTAGAGGTACTCCTTCACCCTCTCCGCCAGCGTTCGCGTGAAGCCGACCGTCGCGGCGATGTCATCGACGCCCGCCTCCCGTATCTCCCGCACGGAACCGAACTTCCGCAGCAGCGCCCGCTTCCGCTTCGGCCCGATGCCCGGAATCGAATCGAGCGCCGACCGCGTGCCCGCCTTCTGCCGGACCATGCGGTGATAGGTGACGGCGAAGCGGTGCGCCTCGTCGCGGATGCGCTGCACCAGGTAGAGCGACTGCGACGTGCGCGGCAGCACGATAGGCTCGGCGAGGTCCTTCACGTAGAGTTCCTCCTGTTGCTTGGCCAGACCCGCCGCTGGAATGAAGGGCACGCCCGCCTCGCGCAGGACGTCGAGGGCGACGTTGAGCTGCGCCTTGCCGCCGTCCACGATGAGCAGGTCGGGCAGAGCGCCCCAGCCCTCGTTTTCGCCGGCGGCCTTCTCTTCGACTGCCTGCGCCGCCCGCTTGAAGCGACGCCGCAGGACCTCTGCCATCATCGCCACGTCGTTAGCGCCCTCGACGGTCTTGATGCGGAAGCGGCGGTACTCGGCGGGCCGCGGCCGACCGTCGATGAAGACGACCATGCTGCCGACCGGGTGCGCGCCCATGATGTCGGAGATGTCGTAGCATTCGATGCGACGCGGCAGGGCAGGCAGGTTCAACTCTTCCTGAAGCTCTTCCAGCGCCCGCTGCGTCTTGCCGGTGTCGGTGAGCCACTTCAGTCGCGCCACCTCCAGCGCCTCGCGCGCGTTTTCCGTCGCCATAGCGATCAGACGCCGCTTGGCGCCCCGCTTCGGCGTCAGCAGGCTCACGCGGCTACCGCGCTTCTCCGATAGCCAGGCTTCGATCTCCGCCTTCTCCGGTACCTCCAGCGGCAGCAGCACGGTTCGTGGTATATAGGTCGACGACTCGTAGAACTGCTTTAGAAAGCCGTCCATGACCTCCGCGTCCGGCTCGTCCTTCGCGCCGTCGAGCGGGAAGTGGTCGCCGCCGATCATCTTCGTGCCGCGGATGAACAGCACCTGCACCTCCGCCTCGCCGTCGGAGCG
>JBGQNJ010000108.1:0-5310 GCA_041501065.1 Dehalococcoidia bacterium | reverse complement strand
CCCATGAAGACGCCGCTGACGCCGAACTCGCCTTCGAGGTAGACGGAGCAGGGAAGCACGCGTTTGCGGTCCAGCAGCACCGATTCGACCATCTGGCTTGTCGCCGCCGCGGGTGCGTAGTAGGCACTGCCCGTCTTGAGCAGGTTCACGATCTCGCCGCCGCCCTTGCGCGTTCGCTCCACCAGCACCGCGATGCGGTCGATGGGCATCAGCTCGGAGATGGGGATGCCGCAGACCGTCGTGTGGCGGACCAGCGGCACCATGTCGTCGCCGTGGCCGCCGAGAACGTATGCCTGTACGTCCTCCATCGACACGTCGAGCTCGCGGGCAATGAACGAGCGGAAACGCGCCGCGTCGAGCACCCCCGACTGGCCGAAGACGCGCTCCCGCGGGAAGCCGCTGACCTTCTTGACCACGTAGCACATCACGTCCAGCGGGTTGACGAAGACGATGATTATGGCGTTCGGCGAATGCTTGACCGCCTGCTCCGTGACCGCCTTGACGATCTCCGTGTTCGCCGTCACGAGGTCGTCGCGGCTCATCCCCGGCAGGCGCGGCTTGCCCGAAGTGATGACGACGATGTCCGATCCCGTCGTGTCCTTCCAGTCGTTCGAGCCGGTGATATGGCTGTCGAAGCCGACGATCGGCCCCGCCTGCGACATGTCGAGCGCCTTCCCCTGCGGGACGCCCTCGACGACGTCGAGCAGGACGATGTCCGCGAAACCCTTCGGGGCAAGCTCGCGGGCCATAGCGCCGCCGGTCTGCCCCGCCCCGACGATAGTTACCTTGCTACGCAACACAAACCTCCTTAAGTGAGAATCTGACGCTCGGAGCGCTAGTCGTCACCGGCGTTAGCTTCCATTCCGCGCCCGACGATTCTTCGCCACGGGCAGGACGCCCGCTCTACGCGGATTGTGGAGCCGGCACGCAAAGCGCTGCCTTCACTTATCCCAGCAATGACTTCACATAACTCAGGCGGCCACCCGCCAGCACGATCTTCGCCTGCTGCGGCGATAAGCCGTGTCGCGCTTCGAACTCGTAGCCCTGCGTGCGATTGAGGATGCGGAGGCTGTCGGCATCCTCAATGGCGTTGCGCACCGCTTCGATTTCTAGCTCGTCCCCCTGGACGAGGCGGTCGTAGTCGTTCTCGTCGGTGAAGACGAGCGGCAGGATACCGACGTTCACGAGGTTCGCGCGATGGATCCGGGCAAACGACTTGGCCAGCACGGCCCGGAGGCCCAGGTACATCGGCGCCAGGGCGGCGTGCTCACGGCTGGATCCCTGTCCGTAGTTGCTGCCCGCCACGACGACGGAGTTGCCGGCGTCCTTCGCCCTCTTCACGAAGGCGGCGTCGACCTGCTCGAAGACGTGCTCCGCCATCGCCGGGATGTTCGAGCGAAGCGGCAGCAGCTTCGAGCCCGCCGGCATGATGTGGTCGGTCGTAATGTCGTCAGCAACCTTGAGGATGACGGTCGCCCGCAGCGTGTCGGGCAGTGGCTCCCCGCGCGGCAGCGGCTTGATGTTAGGGCCGCGCACCACCATCACGTCTTCCGACGTCTCCGGCGGCGGGATAATCATGCGGTCGTCGACCTTGAACTCGGCGGGCAGCCTCACGCGCGGCGCCTCGCCGAGTTCGCGCGGGTCGGTGATCACGCCCGTGAGTGCCGACGCAGCCGCGACGAGCGGGCTGCACAGGTAGACGCGGTCGCCGCGGGTGCCGCTTCGACCCGGGAAGTTGCGGTTGAAGGTGCGCAGTGACACCGTGTCCGTCGCAGGCGACTGCCCCATGCCGATGCACGGCCCGCAGGACGACTCCAGCACGCGGATGCCGGCGGCGATGAGGTCGGCGAGGGCGCCGTTCTCCGCCAGCATCAGCATGACCTGGCGCGTCCCCGGATTGATAGCGGCGCTTACGGATGGCGATACCAGCTTGCCCTTCACTATCGCCGCCACCGTCATCAGGTCGAGGTACGATGAGTTAGTGCAGCTACCGATAGCTACCTGCGCCACTTCGGTGCCCGCTACCTCACGCACCGGCACGACGCGGTCCGGGCTCGACGGGAGGGCGATCAGCGGCTCAAGCGAACCGAGGTCGAGCTCGATTCCATCGTCGTATTCGGCATCGGTGTCGGCCGAGAGCGGCTTCCAAGCCTCTTCGCGCTTCTGGGCGCGCAGGTACTCGCGGGTGCGTTCGTCGCTGGGAAAGAGGGAGCTGGTCGCGCCGAGCTCCGCGCCCATGTTCGTGATCGTCGCGCGCTCCGGAACGCTGAGCGAGGCGACGCCTTCGCCGCCGTACTCGAAAACGCGGCCGACGCCGCCCTTCACCGTCAGACGGCGTAGCATTTCCAGGATGACGTCCTTCGCCGAGACCCACGGCGGCAGGCGCTCCTTGAGGACGACGCGCACGATTTGCGGCATGACGAGATTGAACGGCTCACCGGCCATCGCCATCGCTACGTCGAGGCCGCCGGCGCCGATGGCCAGCATGCCCGCACCGCCGCACATCGGCGTGTGGCTGTCTGAGCCGAGGAGCGTCTCGCCGGGGGCGCTGAATCGCTCTAGGTGCACCTGGTGGCAGATGCCGTTGCCGGGTCGCGAGAAGTAGATGCCGTGCTTGGCGGCGAAGCTCTGGAGGAAGCGATGGTCGTCGGCGTTCTCGAAGCCCGTCTGGAGCATATTGTGGTCGACATAACTGACCGACAGCTTCGTGCGAACGCGCGGGATGCTCATCGCCTCGAACTGGAGATAGGCCATTGTGCCGGTGGCGTCCTGCGTCAGCGTCTGGTCGATGCGCAGGGCGATCTCGCTGCCGGCGACGGCCTCGCCGTCGACGAGGTGCTCCTCGATGATCTTCTGGGTCAGGCTCTTGCCCATCGATTGGCTCCGAAAGGGGACATGGATGCTTCAGAGCCAATTATACCGCGAGGGATAGTCTTAGCCCAAGGCAAGACCGCCTATTGGCCGGAGGGGTACGACTTCAGCACCGCGCCGTACGTCGGGTCAGCGCCGAGGTCCGCATTCACCTTCTCGACGGCCTCGGCGGGCGACAGGTGGTCCTTCAGCAGGTATTGGAGCAGTCGCTCCGTCGCCGCATCAGTGTGCTCCGGCGTCACCATGTCGCTCCAGCCGATGACCACGCCAGCGCCCTTGTCGACGAACGCGGCGGCGGTCTTGTCGGTCGCCAGGCTGCTGCAGCCCATTAGGATGATCGTCGTGCCGTCGAAGTGGCCCATGTTCGACTCGACGAAGCCGGCGGAGATAGCGAAGTAGGTCTTACTCATGTCGTCGCCGGCGTAGACGACGGGGAAGAGCCGAAGTCCCTTCTGGTCGTCGAGGTAGGCATTGCCGTCGTACGGCTGGGACGTGAACAAGAGGACGTCGTCGCCGATCTTGCCCATGATCTGGTCGAGCACGGCCTGATCGACGTTTGTCGGTAGCGCGAGGTCCTTCTTGGGGACGGCGGAATGGGCCCGCAGGATGATGACGTTGTAGTCGTGGGTCGCCAGGGCGCGGTACGCTTCGACGTTCACCGTGTCGCCCGGGTAGTACTCGACGTCGTACCCGGCGTTCGCCAGGATGGTCGCCGCGCTATCGGCGAAGGACTGATTCGGGTTCCGCGAGCTTAGCTGGTCGAGGATGGCGGCCTTGAGTGGCGGTTGCTCGGCCGACCCGCCGCGAAGCAAGAAAAAGGCCGCGGGCACAGCCGCCAGCACGCACACGACGACGGCAGCAGCAACGGCCGGCAACCAGAAACGGCGGGCCCCGCCCTTAGCCGGACGAGGCCCCTCCGCAGTGCGCTCAGAACGTTCGAGCCTCTTCGCCTTCGATTTCCGCCCCAACCCAGCGCCCTTCCGAATGACCTATCGCAGCCAGTGCCTCCTAGCATACCACCCGCTGGCGGCAAGGGCGAGGGCGCCTGCCATGCCGCACATCAGCGCCGCGTAAGTGCCGAGCGGCGAAGTCGAACTCGGCGACGAAGCGTCGGACTGAGCAGCGACGGCGGCAGGCGGCAGCTTGACTATCCCACCGACGCCGGGATGGCCGGGCGTGGGAGAAGGCTGCGGCGTGTTCGTCTTTGTCGGCGTGGGTGTGTGCGTGCGGGTAGGCGTTGGTGTGAACGTTTTGGTGGGCGTGGGCGTGAACGTCGGTGTGGGTGTCGGCGTCGGCGTCGGCGGCACGCAGTTGGCGAAGTCCAGATCGCCTTCGCTTCCACCCGCCGTCGTAAGGGTCCTCTCATAACACAGGCCGTACGGCGGATGCGACACTATACCGCTGCCGGCGGTCGGCTGAGTCTGGATGCGGTCGGGGGGCAGGTCCTCGCAGATGAGGTACGTTCCCGGCAGCTCGTTCACGAAGATGTACGCGCCGGTCTGGTCCGTCGTCCTGCGGTCCTTCTCGGTGTCGCCCTGCAGAAGCACCATGTCGATGCCGGGCAGCGGGACGAGGCCGCTCGGGCCGTTGCAGGACAGGTCGTCGTACTTGTGGCCGCTGAAGTTGACGCAGATATTGACGACCTCCTGCGAGATATCGCCGTAGATGTTGGGCAGCGACGACGCGTCTGCCGCGTTCGTGTAGTCGCCCGGCGGACCCTCGGCGATATCTACCAAGAGGTTGTGGTCCAGCTCGTTGGGATTGCAGTTCTCTGGCGGGCAAAGCATGTCATGCGTCACACCGCACGTTGTCTCATCGCCGATGCTGACGGTATACACGCTGTCCGCCGCCGCATGCAGACCCGGGATGGCGCTGACGGTGTCGGCCCGCCGCGCGTGTGTGGGCGGACAGGTAGTGCCGCTGGTCGGATCGCCGTTCGCGTAGTTCCTGCCGTCGGACAGCAGGACAACGACTTTGTACGAGCCGCGTTCGCCGCCGTGCACGTGCGCGTTCAGATCGGCTGTGGCCAGATACAGCGCGGGGGCGATGTAGGTGTCGACGTCTGTCGGAGGATTCGTGATGCCGTTGATGGCCGCCCGCACGGCGTCGGCATCGCCGCTAAAGCCGATTACCAGGCTGACGGGCGCGGAGCCGTCGAAGGTCATCACCTCCACGTGGTGCGTGCCCAGGCTGGGGTTCAGAGGGCCGCCGGCCATGCCGTCGACCAGCTCTATCGCCGCCTGCTGTGCCCAGGCGAGACGGGTCTTCGGCGGACTGCCGCTGTAGTTGGTCACCATGCTGCCGGTTCTATCGATGATGATGACCACGTCCAGGTCCACCGGCACGAGGCACTGCGGCGGAGGCGTCGGCGTCCCTTCCTGCCCGCGCACGGTAGTGCCGTCGCCCATGGAGACGGTGAGCACGATTGCGCCGACGACT
>JBGQNJ010000107.1:0-5321 GCA_041501065.1 Dehalococcoidia bacterium | reverse complement strand
CGCCGTGCCGATGAGCGGACAACCGACGGCTGCTGGTTGCCTGCAGCGAAAAGCGAGCAACTAAAGAATATGGCTGGACGTGTCGGGCAGACATCGGGAGAAACCCTTTACATGCGCCGGCGATTCGCCTAAAGCGCCGGCCCAACCGAGGTCGAACCATGGCGGGTCGCATTCTGGTGGGCACCTGCTCCTGGGCGGACAAGAGTCTCGTCGACTGCAACTGCTTCTACCCAGCGGAAGCGAAGACGCCTGAGGCGCGGCTCCGCTTCTATGCTTCGCGCTTTCCCATCGTCGAGGTCGATAGCACCTACTACGGCCTCCCTACCGAGAGCAACGCCGCCCTCTGGGTCGAACGCACGCCGCCGGAATTCGTCTTCGACGTCAAGGCGTTCCGCCTCCTGACCCACCATCCGACGCCGCCCGAGACGCTGCCCAAGGACATGCGCGAGGCGCTCGGCGACCTGGCGCGAGAGAAACGCAACCTTTACTATCGCGACATCCCGCCACAGATCCGCGACGACGTCTGGCGGCGCTTCGCCGATGCCCTGCTGCCCCTGGACAGCGCCGGCAAGCTGGGCATCGTCCTTTTCCAGTTCCCGCCCTGGTTCCTGCCCGGCCGTGACGGCAGCGCCTACATCCTCGAAGCGCAGGAGCGCCTGCCTCAGTACCGCGTCGCCGTCGAGTTCCGCAACAACCGCTGGCTATCCGACCGGAACCGCGAGCGCACAATCGACTTCATGCGCGGTCACAACATCCCCCTCGTTTGCGTCGACGAGCCGCAGGGATTCCCTTCCAGCGTCCCGCCGCTGCCCGAGGCGACAGCCGAAATCGCCGTCGTGCGCTTTCACGGTCGCAACCGCGAGATGTGGGAGCGTAGAGGAGCCAAGACCTCCGACCGCTTCGACTACCTCTACTCCGAGGACGAGCTAAAGGAGTGGGTCTCACCAGTGGAACGCCTGGCGGCAGCGACGCGCGAAGTGCACGTCCTCATGAACAACTGCGTGCGCGATAAAGCGGTCGTCAATGCTGGGCAGATGCGCGCGCTTCTGGGCGCATGACGCAGGTAGACCCGTCCCCGGTGGGGTTGCGCGAGTCAGGGGGAAGGCGTGAACGCGGTCGCTGAGCCATCGACGTCGGTGCTCCCCGGCGTTGGCGTCGCCGTGGGCTCCGGCGTAGGCGTCGGCGGCGGTTCGATCTTAATACTGTTGATGACGTGCATGACGATCGCCGCGTTCCCCGGGTAGAAAGTCTTGAGATCGTCCTCGGTCGCCTGCCACACGATCGGACCGTCGACGGTCCTGACATTGAACTCGTGGAATATGCCGTCGAAGTACTGCTCCCAGTATGTATCGCCGGTGCGCGGGTTGATGATGATTATCGCCGTGGAATCGGAGTTCGTGACGCGGAGCATGTACGGCGCCGTGCCCGTGTTGTCCGGCCCGATGTTGACGCCCATGAAGCGCCAGCCGCTGCTCTCTGACGGCACCTGTACCGAGAATCGGTCGATCACCACCAGGTCCCAGGAGACACCGGCGTCATTCTCGTTCTCCACGGGTACCACGACGATGACACCCGGAATCGGCGTGACTTCGGGCTCGGAAGGAACGGGGGTCGCCGGTTCCTCTGCGGGGGTCGGGCCCGCTTCATCCGTGGGGGCAGCCGTGGGGGTGCTGGCTTCCTTCGGCTCCGGAGTGGCTGAGGCTTCGGCGGTCGGCGTCGGGGTGCCCTGGTGGTCAGCTGTTACTTGGTGAGCAGCCTTCACGTAGACTTCCCTGGACACGCTCTCGGCCTGCTGAAGCTCATCGGCGGCCCCTTCCTGGACGAGCGGCGCCGCATCCGAAAGCACCTCCAACTGCTTCTTCCCCAGCTCCTCCACTTTCTCGGCGTCTTCCCCGTGCAACTGCGAATTGTCAAGGTGGTTGACGAGAGAGTCCGTCTGGCTGGCCAGGTCCTTCAAGGGACCTTCGCCGATGGGGCGTCCCTGGGCTGTCAGCTTCTCGATCTCCGTCAGCCGCTCCTGCGTGTACTCTATGTCGAGTTGCCGGCGGGAGCCTTCCCCGAAGGCAAAGGTGTAGCGGATATCCTCGAGCGTCCGCTTCACCGGGTATTGCCAGTCGCCGGGCAGCGCACCGGCCGACGTTGTCACCGCGAAGCTGCCGAACCCCATCAAGATGACCGCCGCCGCCGCCGAGGCAAACTGGGCGACCCTGAATGCGGGGCGCCAGCGCTCCGGCTTCCGCTCCCGCACCATCTGCTGCGCCGCCGCCAAGAATCGCCGGCGCGCCGCCATCACGAATGACGGTCGCGGCTCGAATGACAGGGATTCCCGCAAGTGGGACCCCGTGACTTTCAGGAACCGCTCGCGCGCCGAGGTGGCGAACGCGCGCCGCGGCTCTGCCGCCAGCACGCTACTCAGGAGCATCGCCGTCTGCAGCATCGGTTCCAGGCGAGCTGCGTCGTCCGGGTACATGGCAAGGCATTCCTCCAGCGTGCGTTGCCCGCTGGAAAGCGCCTCCAGGCACTCGTTCAACCGCTCCTCGAAATTCCTGCTCAAATCGATCCCTCTGCTGATAGTTGTTTCGGCTCCGCCACCAAGATCTTTTGCAGCCTTGTTACGGCCTTGTGCTGTAGCGCCTTCACGTTCCCCTGGCGCTTGCCGAGCACCTGCGCCGTCTCCGCTATCGACAGACCGACGGCGAAGCGGAGAGCGATGACGTCTCTCTGCGCGTCGGGCAGTCTCTGCACCGCCTCCGCCACCTCACCCAGAATGAGCTGTGTCTCCACGATCGACGCCGGATCGTGCCCGCTGTCGGCCATCGTTTCCTGGAGCGCGTCGGTCTTCCGGTTCCCGTTCTTCCGGTAGTAACTCACGAGGTGGTTCCGCGCGATACGGAAAAGCCATGCCGAGAACGGCACGCTTGTACGCTTATAGTCGGCAATCGCACCCAACATCCGCAAGAAGATGTCCTCCGTCAGGTCCTCCGCCTCGGCAACGTCGCCGAGCCGTGACAGGATATACCGGTAGACACGCGGCAGATACCAATCATAGACCGCCGCCAGTGCCTGTTGATCGCCCGTTCTCGCCAGTTCGATCGTCCCGTCATCGATGTCCGATGGAGGGGACGCGGCGCCCGACCCGATCTCCAACTATCAACTCCTGTCCTGTAAGAATCGTTGATCATAAACATAACATAGAGGGTCGGGCACGTCCATCTGGAGCGGGCAGGCGAGAGTTCCCGCACCGTCTATGAGAACGCATTCGACCCCGAAAAGTTAACGCCCGCGCGGAACAATCTTGGATCCTCTCCTTCCCTGCCGGCTCCGAGCAGCGCCAGCGCTGCCCGCCTCGAATGGGTTCGGCCGCGGCGGAATGAACGGCTGCGGGTGCTGGTCATAGCGCGCGTGTGATGATAGTATCTTCAACCAGATGACATAACCCGAGGTGACGCGGCATGAGAAGAAGGCAAATCGCAGTCCTGTTCGCTTTGGTTACGCTTGGCAGCTTGGTCTCGCTGTCGCTGATCGCCTGCGGTGGCGGCGGCTCAGACAGCAATCCCACACCCGCCGATGTCGCTCGCACGACGTGCAAGCCGCCAGCGAACGCCGCGCCGGGCACGCCCGCCGACGTCCCGCAGGGACTCGCCGAGTACCGCTCGCCGGAGAGAGGCTATCGCGTCCAATACCCCAGCGATTGGCAAGTGAAGCCGAACGCCGTGGCCGTCGGGAACATGACCGGAGACGCCTTCTTCTCGGGCGACACAACGGGGAAGATCAATCCCAACGTGTCGGTCACTTGCGAAACAGTCCCAATCGGCGCGACCTCCGGAGACTTCATCGACGCCAAACGGTCGGTGATTCTGAAACTGATCGGCAAACTCCCTGACATCGAAAAGACGATGACAGTAAACGGCGATGAGGCTGCCTCAGTGAAGTACGACCTGCAGGCCGTGCAAACGCCCGAGACTATCACGATGGAAAAGGTCGAGGTCTACTTCGCCGACGACATGGGCGGCTGGACCATCACCTTGACGGCGCCGAGGGGCACGATTGACACCTACCGGCCCGCTTTCGATTCCCTCGTGCAGTCCTACAGCAGACCCTAGGAGCGATCGACCACAAATCCGCCAAATGAGAGCGACGGCGCTGGTTTCACTCCAGCGCCGTCTTGCTGTCTAGTTGACTGGATTTCCCTCGGATGAGTTGGGCGCGCTTGCGTCCTCACACGGAAGCGGAGCGCCCCGCTCGCAGGCGTAGCACAAGCAATCCCAGTCCGGCTATCACGACCACCGCCAGCACGCCGATGACCACCCCCAGCACCGCCAGCGAAAGGCCGCCTCCGCCTGCCGCAACATCGAGGGTCCCGCCTTCGGCGGCGGTGCTGATCTCTACAGGCATCCCCTTGGCATTGAGCTCCGCCGCCACCAGGCGGCCATCTTTGAGATCAAGCGCAGTCGTGCCGCCGCCGATGGGAGAGAATGTCACCGTCGCCAGGACACCGGAACCACTGGCGCCCGCCTTGCCTCCCTGGACCGACGGCGGTGGCCCGAGCGTCACGCAGTTGAAGTTCAGCACCTCCGGATTGCCCGTATCGAGCTTCGGCTCCAGACACTGCGGCTCTCGACCGGTGCTGCCCAGGAACGAACCCCCCTCGACGCTGACATACTTGAGTATTGAAGAGTCGTAGGAAAGGCTGAACTGGAAGGCAGCCAGGTTGGAGACATTGTCGGCGACGATGTTCACCTGGAAGTCGGAGGCGCCCTTCTTCACCTGCTCGGCCGGCGGCTCTACGAACATCCGCGCCTGGTCTGTCTGGGCCAGGGCTGCCCCGGCAACGGACACAGATATGATTGCAGCGCCCAGCAGCGATAGCCCAACGCCCGGGCGAATACCCCAAACCCTCTTCTTCATGCCGGAAGTGCCCCTTTCTTCGTAGTCTCCGTCGCCTGAAGACTCACGCTTCAAGAATTATCGGCAGGCAAACGTCGTTCTCAAGGCGCCCGCCCGCGAGGGGAGTTCCGTCTCCTGTTCTCAGCCCTCAGTGGCTGTTCCGAAAACTGTCCTTCTCTACGGTACAGCATCCAGGTCACGATGAACCAGCCCACGAAGGCAAGCGCAGCGATCGGTAGCCAAAGGCCGCCGTGAGAGGAACCCGCGGCTGAACCTGAACCGGCGCCGGGCAATTCCTCTGCAGTGCCAGGCTCCCGCACCCGTCCCTCTGGCTCCACCTGCTTTGTCGGGCCGCGCGTTCCTTCGCTGGGCACTACGCTCGCCGCCGGAGGTGGTGTCGATGTCGCTGTCACGACCGGCACCGGCGTGGGAGT
>JBGQNJ010000106.1:0-5324 GCA_041501065.1 Dehalococcoidia bacterium | reverse complement strand
CTGACCATCGCCTATACGCGACGTGCCGGCGAGAGGCAGATCCTGCTGGGAGCAGGCGTCTTCAGCCTGCTGCTGATCCTGGTCGGGCTGTCGCGCTGGTTTGCATTGACTCTGCCGTTGCTGGTGCTGTTAGGGTTCGCCGCCATCATCTTCAGCGCTTCCGCGAACACGCGCCTGCAACTGCTTTCGCCGGGTCGTCTACGGGGCAGGGTGATGAGCCTGTATATACTGCTGTTCGCCGGGACCACTCCGATCGGCGCGTTTCTGCTGGGGAACACGGCCGAAAGGATCGGCGTACAACCCGCCATCGTGCTCTTCGGCGCGATTTCGACGCTGGGGGTGGGCCTCAGCGTGCTCTACCGTGCGAGCCACATGTCGCGCGCCGGGGGCGTCGACGCCGCGTCCGCGCCGCCATCCCCCTAACAACGACTCGACCCCAAATAGGCCAGACGTTACACGGCGGCTTTCTTCCGAATGCGCGCCAGCAACTGGTCCAGCGCCTTCTGGGCCGCCACCGGCACCGTCATCGACGGTTCGATGCTCTCCAGCGCCACCACGACAGGCTTCAGTATCTCGACGATATCGCGGCTGACGTGCCCGCGGCTCAGATCGCGCAGTACGTGATGGGCGCCGTTCCTCAGCAGGATCGAGTCGCCATGATGGACCAGCGCGCTTAGCAGCGGCGGTAAGCCGGCCTCTCGGAGAGCGATGAGCGCATCCGACACCAGCCAGCGCACGCCGAAGCGCCTGTCCCTCAGGGCCGCGACCAGCGCCGGCGCCGCCCTCGCGTCGGCGATGTCGTGCAGCGCTTTTGCCGCCTCCCATCTAACGTGCCAGTCGGGGTCCTCCAGGGCATCGATGAGCGGGAACACCGCCAGGTCCCTCAGCGTCACGAGTTGCCAGCGGGCGCGTTCTCGCATCTTCCAGTCGTGGCTGTGCAGTTGAGCCAGTATCTGTTCGATAGTCTCTTCGCCTGCTTCGTCTTCCGGTGCGACGGAGCGAGCATCCTTCTTCAAGGCTTGCATGTTCTTCCCCCGGAACCCTCGCCGGAACCATCGTTCCCTATTCGGTGAGTGTTCTCGTAATTACAGAATGGCACAGAGAAGGAGCGTTGTCCACTCCTCGGCGATGGGGTGCTTGCGTCCTGGGGTGCTTTACGCGGCGGCCTGTGCCTGAGTATCCACAAGGCGGACGAACGGTTCGACGAGGTCGGGATCGAATTGGGTGCCGGCGTTCCTCCGCATCTCCGCGACGGCTTCCTCGTAGCTGAGCGCCTTTCGGTACGGGCGGTCGAGGATCATCGCCGAAAAGGCGTCGACGAGAGCCATGATGCGCCCGGGAAGAGGTGTCTCTTCCCCCTGGAGGCCGCGCGGGTAGCCGTTCCCGTCCCAGCGCTCGTGGTGGCTGTAGACGGCGTCGGAGACGTCCTGCAGGTTGGGGACACCGTGCACGATGAGGTTGCTGAGCACGACGTGTTCGCGCATGATGCGCATCTCTTCGTCAGTCAGAGCGCCGGGCTTCTTGAGAATGTCGTCGGGCACGCCGATCTTGCCCACGTCGTGGAGCAGCCCGCCGATGCGGAGGGCGTTTACCGCTCCCTCCGAGAGACCGATCGCCTTGCCGAGGGCGACGGCGTACTCCGCGTTCTGCTGCGAGTGGCGACGCGTGTAGCGGTCCTTTCGGTCGACGGCACGCACGAGGGCATCGAGCACTCCGAACGGCGTGCGCTGCCTGCTAATGCCGTCGCCCGGCTCACCGTGGGCGATGACGAGCGTGCCGCCGGCGAGCTGCTTCGCTTCGAAGAGTGATGCGTCGGCGTAGGCGACCAGCTCTTCCTTATGCTTGCTGTCGTCGGGGCACACCGCGAGACCGATGCTGAGCACGATCGGCAAGTCGCCGCCGCGACGGGGGTGCGCTCGCTCTTTCGCAAGCGCCTCCAGTAGCGCGGCGCCGCAGCGGGCTGCCGACTCGCGGTCCGTGTCGGGCAGTATCGCCATGAACTCGTCGCCGCCGTAACGGCCGACGACGGCTTTGTCGTCGAACTGGTTGCGAAGCACGTCCGCGACCTGCTTCAGGAGACGGTCGCCTTCCTGGTGGCCGTAAGTGTCGTTGAACAGCTTGAAGCCGTCGACGTCCATCATGATGACGGCAAGCGGGCGGCCGCTCTTTGTGCTCCGCTGGATCCCGCGGTCGAGGACGTCGTGCAGCGAGCGGTGATTGTACAATCCGGTCAGGTTGTCAGTCGCAGCGAGCTGCTTGAGGGCTTCCTCCGCGCGCTGTCGTTCCTCGACCATGGTATTGAACGCCCCTGCGAGCGATCCGACCTCTTGCGGGCCATCCAGGGCAGCCCGCACGTTCAGGTCGCCTGCCGCCACGGCGCTGGCGACCCGCTCCAGCGAGCGCAACGGCCGAACGACGGAGTAGACCAGCGTCAGCGTACCGATAGCGCTGATAAGGGCGATCATGGTGAGCCCGGCTATCAGGGCCAGGCTCTTGTCCACGGCCTGCTTGGCGACGGTCGTCTCGCCCACAAGTTGCGCCTGCTGGCTTTCGCTTAGCCCCGCGAGTTGCTCCATTGTGTCCTTGAATTGGGGCCAGAGCGCGGGTATGTACTGCTGCCCCATCTGCAGGCGTTCTTCTTGCGAAGTGGCGTCGCCCAGGGCAAGGAAGCCGCCGGTCTGCGATTGCCACTCGTCGATCTGGGCGATGACGGTGTCCAGCTGTGCTGCCTCGACGTCATTCCCCATCGCGGCTAGGTTGCTGCGCGCGTTCCGCAGGCTCTCTTCGACGATGAGGTCGGCATCAGTGAAGGTTTCCTCCAGAGACGAGGAGTCATTGGCCAGAAGCGCGGCAGCGAGCTGGGTGGCGCTCAGGAGGGTGTAGGAGCGCGCGTTGTCGAGGTCGGTGACGATGGCAAGTCTCTTGTCGACGGCGTCGAGCGTTGAACCATCGCTATGCGTGCGCCAGCTTGCCACTCCGCCCACAGTGCCGAGGAGAACCAGCATCACGACGCTCGCGAGCAGGGCGCGGCGCCGCGCGGATTTTATCCCAAACATCGGTCGCCTACCTCAGTTCCCATCGTTTCATGCGCACGTTGCATCAGTTCGCGCCGGTGAAATGGCTCTAGATTATTCTCGGACGGCCGAAGTGGCTTCAGCAGCGCTGGAGAGTGAATTGCTTGCGCGACGGAAGGACCCGCGAAGTCGCGGTTGAGGTAAGGTGAGCGGCTGGAGCCGCTAGGGAGCGGGATAGGTGATTCGAATCCCGTCGACGCGCGCAAACGGCGTCATTCGGTGCGGCTGCGCGCTGGTACGGTTCATGATGTGCCTCACCGTCACTCCCCGAATCGTCAGGGCGTCGGCGATGAGCGAGCGATGGCATCGCCAGGGCACTGCTTCGGCGCACATGACGGCCGTGGGGCGTTCGCACGCCAGCGCCACCAACCCCTCCAATGCCATCTCGAACTCCGGCGTCTGCATGTAGTCCGCGTAGCCCCAGAAGGAAGCGTTTCGCCAGCCCATGTTCGCTGAATCGCCTCGCGGACGGCGCAGCCCGCCGAGCGACGGCATGTGCGCGTAGTTGATACCCGCGCCTGCGAGGCTCGCCGGCAGTGCGTCGATGCCGAACTGCGGGTTTCGACGCGAACGCGGCACAGTGCGCACGTCGACGACGCTGCGGATGCCATGCGCCTCCAACAGGGCAAGGAACTCCTCGATCGGCCGCGTGGAGTGGCCAATCGTGAACAGGACCGTTTCCGTCGTCGATTGACCTTCCTGCCGCATAACGCGCTTCGCCGTATATTCAGGGCGCACAAGCCACACGGGGCCCTCCGTCTTTGCTATCATAACCTTAGAGGAGGCTGAGTGGTGCTCCCCGCCGGCGCCCGCCGCATCGTCCGCTCCTACTACCCTCTGGCGATCCTCCTGGCCGCCGCCCTGATCGTCCGCCTGGCGCTCACGCCCTTCTGGGCATACCTCCCCAACGACTTCAGCGACGAGGGCTGCTGGAAGGACTGGATGCAGGCCATCCACCAGCACGGCCTGCTCAACGTCTTTCGCACGAGCGACACCGACTACGTGGGCTATCACTACGTCCTCTGGCTGCTCACGCTTGTCTACGGCGTCATCGGCGGCGGCTACGGGCACGAGGTGTTCCGGCTGCACCTGCTGGTCAAGGCGCCACCCGTCCTCTTCGACCTGGCGTTGATCGTCGCGACGTACGCTGTCAGCCGCTCGCTGTTCGAAGAGATGCGCCTGCCTCATGTGCGGGCGATGGCGCTCGGCGCGGCGGCGGTCGTCGCCTTCCAGCCCGCCGTCCTCTACGACTCGGCGGTGTGGTCGCAGACGGACTCCGCCGTCACGCTGGCGATGCTGCTGGCGCTGTTCTTTGCCGCGCGCGGCCGGACGAAGCTCGCCTTCGGCGTCTGGGCCGCCGGCTTCCTCATCAAGCCGCACCCGATAATCATCCTGCCGGTGCTCCTCTACCTGACGTGGCGACGAAATGCCCGCGCGCTACTCCCAGGGCTGGCGACGGTCGCGGGAGTGTGGCTGCTGGGCCTGGGGCCGTGGCTGCTCCACGGCGACGCCGGCCAGCTCGTCCGCGTGTACAGGGGTCTTTTCATTGCCGACTACCAGCGGCTTTCAGCGGAGGCGTGGAACGCCTGGTGGTTCGCCGACCTGACGCTGCACCCGAAGCCTGACCAGGCCGTCTTCGGCTTCGTCACGTACCGAATGCTCGGCTACCTGCTCACCATCTCGGCCGGCTTTCTGGCGCTCCTCTATCTCCACGCCCGCGCGAACCTTCGCGGTGCCTTGATCGCGGCCGCCTACCTAGCATTCGCCTTCTATCTCCTGCCGGTGTCGACGCACGACCGCTATCTCTACCCGTTCTTCGCCTTCATGCTGCCGGTCGCGGTCGCCGAAAAGCGGTGGCGCGCGCTGTACGCCGTCGCATCGCTGACCTTCCTCTTCAACCTGACGGTCGTGGCGCCGCCGGTCCACGCCTTCTCCGGGCGCTGGATAGGCTCGCCCTTCACGATAGGCGTCGCGGCGCTCAACTGCGCCCTTTTTGGGGCATTCACGGTGGAGATCGCTCGGGTCGCGCTGCCGTCGACACGCGCCCTCCTGCGACGCAGCCAGCGGCGAGCCCGCGCAACGGTCGGAGGGCTGCCCGACGAGGTCCGCTAGGCGCGCGGCAGCGTCCGGTCCTCGGCGTCCCGGGGGTATACTTTCAGGGTGTTGTTGTAGCCGGGTTCGGACCCGACCTCCGACATCGTCCGCTTTACCGCCTCACCCAGCGACAACCTCTCGGAGACAAGCTTCTGT
>JBGQNJ010000105.1:0-5430 GCA_041501065.1 Dehalococcoidia bacterium | reverse complement strand
CGCCGCGTCAGATGCACCCGGCCACCTGCGCGGAGTGCGGCATGATGACCGAGGTGCCGTTCGTCCCCAGGGGCGACCGTCCCGTCTACTGCAGCGCCTGCTACAATAAGATCCGCGCCGAGACCAAGGCCCCCTCCGAGCTCTAGACCTCTTTCGACGCCCGTTATCGCTTCGGTTGATGTTGACGAGCGCCCGTCGCGTTGCCTATACTTGACCTGCAAAAGGCTACGACGGAGACGAGTACGCCGGTAGAGCCGAGCAGCGAGTCCGGTCCGGTGGAAGCGGACGCGGTAGCGCCGGTCGAAAATCCCTCCTGAGCCGCCGACCGAACGGCCCAACCGCCCAGTAGGCTCGGCCGGAACGCCCACCGTTACCAGGGGCAGGGGCATGATGCGTGCCCCGACGAGCGCCCTGCTACTGGCGGGGAAACGAGGGTGGTACCGCGGGTACGAATCTGGCCCGTCCCTTATTGGGGCGGGTCTTTTTGTGGAGTTGTAAGCATGTTCAAACCGGTCCCGACGAAGGTCGACTTCCCCGCCATGGAGCGGGAGACGCTCCAGTGGTGGAGAGAGCAGGGCATGGTCCAGAAATACCTGCGGCGTAATGAGGGTTCTCCCAAGAGGTGGTCCTTCATCGACGGGCCGATCACTGCCAATAACCCCATGGGCGTTCACCACGCTTGGGGCCGCACCTACAAGGACCTATACCAGCGCCTGAAGACGATGCAGGGCTTCCGCCAGCGCTACCAGAACGGCTTCGACTGCCAGGGCCTCTGGATCGAGGTGGAAGTGGAGCGTGAGTTCGGCTTCAAATCGAAGCGCGAGATCGAGGAGTTCGGCATCGCGCGCTTCGTCGAGGAGTGCAAGGCGCGAGTCCGCAAGTTTGCCGCTGTTCAAACAGAGCAGTCGATCCGACTCGGCTACTGGATGGACTGGGACAACTCCTACTACACGTTCTCCGACGAGAACAACTACACCATCTGGCACGCCCTACGCCGTTGTCATGAGAACGGCTGGATCTACAAGGGCCACGACGTCATGCCCTGGTGCCCCCGCTGCGCCACCGGCCTGTCGCAGCATGAGATCGTCACCGAGGGCTACCGCGAGCTGACGCACGCCAGCGTCTACCTGCGTCTCCCCCTGATCGGCCGCGAGAACGAGTACCTGCTGGTCTGGACGACGACACCCTGGACGCTTTCGGCGAACGTCGCCGCGGCGGTGCATCCGGAGCTTACGTACGTCCGCGTCCGCCAGGGAAGCGACGTGTACTACCTCGCGAGGGCCGCTCTCGGCTCACTGCAGGGCGAGTACGAAGTCCTCGGCGAGTTGAGCGGCAAAGACATGCTGGACTGGACCTACCCAGGCCCCTTCGATGAACTGCCGCGGCAGGAGGGTATCGAGCACCGTGTCATCCCCTGGGAAGAGGTCAGCGAGACCGAGGGCACGGGCATCGTCCACATCGCTCCCGGCTGCGGCAAGGAAGACTTCGAGCTCGGCAAGGAGTTCGGGCTTGGCGTCATCGCGCCGCTGGATGAAAACGGTGTCTTCCTCGACGGTTACGGCTGGCTGAGCGGTCGCAGCGTCAACGACGTCGCGCAGCCCGTATTCGACTCCCTGCAGCGCAAGAGCCTCCTCTATCGCGTCCAGGACTACACGCACCGCTACCCCGTCTGCTGGCGCTGCGACAGCGAGCTCGTGTTCCGGCTCGTCGATGAGTGGTTCATCTCGATGGGCGAGCTGCGGGAACGCATCGCCGCCGTGACGAAGAAGATCCGCTGGATCCCCGAGTTCGGTCTGGCGCGAGAGCTCGACTGGCTCCAGAACATGGAAGACTGGATGATCTCCAAGAAGCGCTACTACGGCCTCGCCCTGCCGATCTATGAATGCGCGTGCGGCAACGTCGACGTCGTCGGCAGCGAGATTGAGTTGCAGGAGCGCGCCGTCGAAGGCTGGGACCAGTTCGCCGGTCACTCCCCGCACAAGCCCTGGATCGATGCCGTGAAGATCGCCTGCTCGAAGTGCGGCGAGAAGGTATCGCGCATACCGGACGTGGGCAATCCCTGGCTGGACGCGGGCATCGTCCCCTACTCGACGCTGGACTACCGTCACAACCGGCCTTACTGGGAGGAGTGGTTTCCCGCCGACTGGATATCGGAGAGCTTCCCCGGCCAGTTCCGCAACTGGTTTTACTCGCTGCTCGCCATGAGCACGATCGTCGAGGACCGCGAGCCGTTCCGCTGCTGCTTCGGCTATGCGCTCCTCCGCGACGAGCAGGGCGAGGAGATGCACAAGAGCAAGGGGAACGCCGTCTGGTTCGAGGACGCGGCGGAGCGCATGGGCGTCGACGTGATGCGATGGCTGTTCTGCCGCCACAATCCGGTAGCGAACCTGAACTTTGGCTGGCACAACGGCGACGAGGTCCGGCGCGGGTTCATCCTGACGCTCTGGAACACCTACTCGTTCTTCGTCACCTACGCCAACATCGACCGCTTCACGCCCGGTGCCGCCGCCGTGAAGCCGCGTTCGGAGCTTGATCGTTGGATACTGTCCAACCTCAACCAACTGGTCGACGCCGTGACGGCGGACCTGGAGGGATTCGACTCCGCGACCGCGACCCATCGCGTCGAGTCCTTCGCCGAGGACCTGTCGAACTGGTACGTGCGACGGAGCAGGCGTCGCTTCTGGAAGAGCGAAGACGACGCCGACAAGCGCGCCGCCTATGATACCCTCTACACCTGCCTGTTCACGCTGAGCCGTCTGCTGGCACCGTTCATTCCATTCCTGGCCGAGGAGATGTACCAGAACCTGGTGCGCTCTCACGACGACTCCGCGCCGGAAAGCGTGCACCTGTGCGACTGGCCGGAGGCGGACCTCTCACTCGTAGACCCGTGCCTTGACGAGGAGACACGGCTGGTGATGCGTCTCGTCAGCCTGGGGCGCGCCGCGCGGAGCAAGGCCGGCATCAAGGTGCGTCAGCCCCTGGCCCGCGCCTACGTGAAGGTGCGCGCCCGGCCCGAGCAACAGGCGGCGCGTCGCCTGGAGGGCCAGATCCTCGACGAGCTGAACGTCAAGGAGCTGGTCTTCGTCAAGGACGAGGGCGAATTCGTCGACTTCCAGGTGCGCCCAAATGCGGCGCTGTTGGGTCCCAAGTACGGCGGCGCCCTTCGCGAGATCGAGGAGGCGCTGCGAGGGCTCGACGCCGCCGCCGTCGCTCAGGCGGTGGCCGAAGGAACGCCGGTCACGGTCGGTGCCTGGACGCTGGAGCCGGGCGAGCTGTCGGTGGGCGCGGTCGACAAGGAAGGGTACCGTACGGCAATGGAATCGGGCTACACCGTGACCGTCTCCACGGAGATCGGTGCGGATCTGCTGGACGAAGGGCTGGCGCGCGAGATCGTCCACCGCTTGCAGACGATGCGTCGCAACGCCGGCTTCGACATCGCCGACCGCATCGTGACCTACTACCAGGACGCCCCTGACATTCGGCGGGTAATCGCGGACTTCGGCGACTATATCCGCCAGGAGACGCTATCCATCGACCTGCTGGCCGAGGAGCCGCCGGCGGACGCGCACAGCGAAGAGCAGATCATCGACGGGTATAGGGTATGGCTAGGCGTCAAGCGGGTATAGATAGCAAAGAAAAGTAGAGGGCCGAAATCCGGCCCTCTACTTGTGGCTTACTCGTTATTGGCCCTATTGGGTGTAGTAGATGGTTACCGGAATCCAGTCGAAGCTGAAGGCGTGCTCCGCGTCGCTATCGGCGGTTATCTTGACACGGAAGTTGGCGTCGGTCAACTCATCCACGTCCCAGTTGTGACCCCAATCCTCGGAGCTGCCGCCGAGAATGACCGTCTCCTCCGTCGTCGAGAGTTCGGTGCTGGTCTTGGCCACCGTCCAACTCAAGCCGCCATCCCAGGAGAGCTCGACCTTTATTAGGCTGTTGTCACCGGTGGCGTCGATTTTCCAGTCGACGCGCACGCCTATCCCCTCTATGTTGGCGCTATTGGGGATGTCGGCGGCGTCGAGAGGGTAGTCGAGGAAGACGTGAGTCTTTGCGGCGCCACCCGTGGTTACGGCGGTGGCGTAGACGTCATTACTGGTCAAGGCGTTGTCCTGATTGGCGAAGTCGCCAACGTCAGCGGCATCTCCCGGACTGAGGAGACCTGTGTTGTGGACCGCGCTCTCCGCGCCGTTTGGACCAACGACCACTGGGGCGGTGACGTCGTTGCCGGCAATTGCATCGAACCACAGCTCATACTGGTCAATGTCGCCAACATCGATGTCGCTCGTGTCAACGGAGACGTCGAACGTCCCTGTATGGTTATCATCGATGTCGCCCGGCGTCGTGCTGAAGTCGTGGCCGACTGCTATTACGTTGCCGTCGTTGTCAAACAGCGCGGCGCAGACGTGGACGTTCTCCAGGTCTTCGTTGGCGTCGATTGAACCCGTGATGTGCGTCTCGGCTTCATCGGCGCTGGTGGTGATGGCGATAGTGTCTTCGTCGACGTCAAGATCTGCGACGGTCTTGTGACCGAAGGTGAGCGGTCTGACAGTCTCCTTCGTCGTCCTCGCGTTTATTGAAGACGGCGCAGTTGCCTCAACCGGCGAATTCATCTGCTTCTGCAGAGTCCGTGTGCAAGGGCTCACGTTTTCGGTGTCAACGATGGTGCCCGAGCTGTTCAGGAAGTCCACCTGAACGGAAGCAGCGACCACATCGACGTTGGTCAGGTTGCTCGCCAGACCCACAAAGTGGTTGCTGTCATCATTGAATGTCCCGAACCGGACGAAACAACCGGCGGCGAGGACCCCCGTGACGGCGAGGGCGAGGACCAATAGACGTTTCATTCTTGACTCCTTTCGACTTTCAGTGGGGATCGACAACTCAGCGGTCTACGCTAATTATAACGCGCGTCGGAGAAGGAAGTTAACCGCTATTTCGACATTCTCAAGCTGCAATGGCAACCTGTAACATGTCTTCGCCCGCCGGCCGCTTCCTTGTGAGCGCGCCGAGCCGCAGCTATAATCCGGCTAGGACTGACGAGAGGAGCGATACGAGACGTGAGCGCTGACGAGGCTTCGACGAAGGCGCGCGGCGACGGTCTGCGCTACCGGCGGATCGTCGCGAAGCTGGGCACGAACCTGCTGACCGCCGGCAGCGACCACCTCGACCTCGACACGATGTCGTCGCTTGTGGCGCAGGTGGCGCGACTGCACGCGACCGGCGCCGAGGTCATCCTCGTGACGTCGGGCGCGATCGCGGCGGGACGGCAGCGGCTGGGCCATGCCCGCGGGCGTCGCGACATACCGATTCGACAGGTGCTCGCCGCCGTCGGCCAGAGCCACCTGATGCAGAGCTACGATCAGCTATTCGCCGCCCAGGGCATCGTCATCGCGCAGACGCTGCTGACGAAGCGCGACCTTTCGGACCGCCTGG
>JBGQNJ010000104.1:0-5482 GCA_041501065.1 Dehalococcoidia bacterium | reverse complement strand
GCCCACGCGACCAACCCACTTCCCTGGCGGGTAACCGATATTATCAGTATGCTCGTTCTGTCGGCGCGCGGCAACCTCTACGCGAAACCTATCCGGAACTATCTACCGACGAATCGAAACCGGCAGGCGGTGACCGAAAAGGAGGCGAATGGTGAAACTCGAAGGCAAGACAGCGTTGGTCACCGGCGGAGGCGGCGGCATCGGCAGGGGCATCGTCCTCTGCTTGGCGGAAGAGGGCGCAGACGTAGCGGTGATCGATGTCAATCTGCCCGCCGCCGAGGCCGTCGCGAAGGAGGCGTCACAGTTGGGACGCCGGTGCATTCCCATTAAGGTGGATGTCTCCCAGCCGGAGCAAATCGTCGCGATGGTGGAGAGCGTGATACGTGAGTTCGGCAAGCTCGACATCCTGGTGAACAACGCCGGCGTCGGTGCTGCTCCCGACTGGGAAGTTGGGACGCCCCTTCGCGTCGAGGACTGGGACTACGTCTACCGCGTGAACCTGCGGGCTTACTACCTGGCCTGGCAGGCCGTCTCGTCCCACATGATGGAGCGACGCTTCGGCAAGATCATCAACGTGGCGTCGGTCGCCGGGCGTGTCGGCGGCGGGCCAAACGAGTCGATGTGGGCCTACCGCATGAGCAAGGCCGCCGTCATTAACCTGTCGCAATCGATGGCGGTGCAGATGGGTCCCTACAACGTCAACGTGAACTGCATCTGCCCGGGCCTCATCTGGACCAGGCTTTGGGACGCGAAGCTGGCGACCGGTATGAAGAAGAACATACCGGCATTCGCAGAGATGGAGACGCGCCAGATCTTCGAGACCGTCGTCGCGATGACGACGCCGCTGGCCCGCGAACAGACGCCTGAGGACATCGGCCGGGCGGTCGCGTTCCTCGTGTCGGAGGATGCGAAGAACATCACCGGGCAGGCATTGAACGTCGACGGCGGCTCGACGCTGAACTAGCGGGGGCGCACGCTTGTGCGCCCCCAGCTCGGATTGGATGTGCATTGTAGGGACGCACAGCCGTGCGCCCCTACACCACGATCAGGGCTTGTACGCCGACGCCTGCTCCCGGACCAGGTCCACCATGTTGCCCATCGCGATGTTCATGTCGACGAGGTGGAGCCCCCATGTCGGCCCGAGCACCTGACTCACCACCGGCCGCGGGTCGCCCGGGACTTTCGTCGTGTCGACCTGCAGCCAGTTGGCGCCGTTGGCGCTCTCGCAGTGGCCGGTGTAGAGGCCCGGATACGCCACCCACGGCGTAGACGCGGAGGGGATGCTCCCCACCAGCGCGCCGAGCGCCCCGGGGAGCGGAGCAGTCGGGTTGTAGGGTTTCAGCGCGCCCGTCCCGCCGGAGAGCGATGCCGGGTTAGCGCACAGCACCTCCAGATTCGCAGCGTCCCGTCCGATGACCGCGCCCGGACCGCTGTCGGTCCTGCCGAACAGACTTTCCGCGGGCGGCGGCTCCATGAAGGTCGAGTAGGCTACCACGCATCCCGTTTGATCGTTGGACCGGCAGGCGGGAACGTTCTGGAAGTCGCCGCCGACGTCCTGGCCCTTGGCGACGAGCACGTTGCCGCCGATGAGCAGCGCCGAGACCAACAGCTTGCGCGCTTCCGGGTTCGGGTCGATCTCAGCCGTGACGAGCCTGGTCAGCATCATCGTCCCCTGCGAGTGGCCGATGAGGACGACGCCGCGGCCGTTGTTGTAGTGGGCCAGGTAATCCTGCCACGCCGAAACCACGTCGGCATAGGCCGTGTCGCGGGACGCCGCTGTGTCGCCGGACGGCGTCCCGGCTCCGGGTACGGCGTTGATGGCCCTCAGCGTGAGCTGCCGGTACATCGGCGCGTACACCTTGCACACCTGCGAGAAGCGGGACGCCTGCGAGGTCGCGACGGCCTTCTCTTCCGGATCGATGGTCAGGTCCGCGTTCATCGTTGTCTGGCCACTGACCGTTGGGTAGACGTAGAAGCAGTCGATCGGCGGGTCCTTAGCCGGAGACGGCGATTCCGTCGTCGTGCTGCCGTCGGAGGAGATGACCGTCGTCGTCATGTCGACCTCGCAGGGGTTGTCGGCGAGCCCAGGCTTGCAGAGCCAGACCGTGTTCGACGGCGCTTCCGTGGCCGACGCGGCCGGCGTCTTGTCCGACGTCGTCTTCGTTGATGACGAACTGCCGCAGGAAAGGGCGATTACTGCTATCAGGCCCAGGGCGCCACTGATGAGAAGAGCGCCTATGGCGCGTCGCCTGGAGCCGTTCTTGCCGTTGCCGTGTCGAATCGATCCCATGGTTGTTCTCTCCTTAGCGTGGGCGCCGTACGTTGGGTCGCCGAATGCGAATCTAACAGGTAGTCTGCATTTGCGGTCGGCGTGTGTCAAGAAGACCCGCTATCGCCGGCCTTGTGTCGGGGACCGCTCTAGGAGGCTTCGAAGAAGACCGGGTTTGACCACGCGTAGTAGCGCCGGCCGCTCGACGAGTCGTACGAGGTGACCTCGATGCGGTAGTACCCGGAGCCCGTCACGCCGTCCTTCAGCGTCTCCAAGTAAGTCGCTGAGCCCGGGCTGACGGTCTTCATGACCTCGCCGTTCTTGACGAAGTCCACTTTCTCCACGACGACCGACGCACTCTCCGAGTTAGCGCTTGCGTTCACGCTCACGCTCAAGGTGGCGCTATCGTGGACACGCGCCGTCTCGCCCATCAGCGCGCCATCGACGCTGAAGTCGAGCGACGGTCCTGTTGTCGCGAAGCCGCGTCCCGCCTTGATGGCCCCATAGACCTCGTCTGCGTCCAGCTGCTTGACGTAGAGGCCGTTCTTCGCCAGGCCGACCTTCGAGTCGGGATCGCCGGTGTTGTGGGCGTCGGTGTTGGCGACGGCGAAGATGGGCTTCTCGGCGCGCCCTTCGACGTAGGCCATAAGGAGGTCGTCCCAGGACAGCAAGGGTGCCTCCGGAGCGCCTAGCTTGAGGCCAGCCAGCTTCTGGAGCGCCTCGTGCGCCGGCATCATGCCGGTGGCACCGGGGACGCGCACCGGCCGGTCGACGTCGCGGTTGCCGTAGGTAGCGAAGTTGCCCAGGAATAGCGCCAGCTCCGCCGCCTCCGCGTCGGAGTAGCCGCCCAGCTTCGCATAGCGCACGATGTCGTCGAGTTGGCTCTGATTGTAGACTTCGATGTCGTCGACGCCGTACTCCAGGCGCGTCGTCCCGACGGGGTGCGCGTGCACGGCGATGCCGCCCCGCGAGTTAACGAAGTCGACCCACCTGGCGAGGTTCTCCGGCTGCTTCGTGCCGTAGCCGTCCGGGTTCGCCTCGGAGGGCCACATTTCCTCGGGGCACGTCTCCGTGGCGCTGTCGACGAAGGGGGTCGCGGCATCGTAAGCGACGATGTGGTCGCGATTGAGCAGGCCCTCGTTGCCGGTCATCTCAAAGCCGGGAAGCGCGAGGAAGGAAGCGTCGGAGACCGCTTTCGTGTCCGCGACCAGGGAGTCCCATTTCTCTCGCGTCAGCATGGTGCAGTGGTCGGTGATGATCACTGCGCTGAGTCCGCGACTCTGCGCAGTAGCCTTGATCTGCGCCACGTCGCCGGTCCCGTCGGAGCGGACCGAGTGCATGTGCCCGTCCAAGTAGATAAGCATGTATGGCTCCTTGGGAGGCGTCTCGCGGTCGGAGTCCGATGAGCAGGCGGCCAGCGCCAGCCCGACTCCCGCGATGGCGGCAAGCATCGCCAGCGTTTTCGTTCCGAGTTCCACTTTCCACGCTCCCTTCACACCAGGCCGGGGTCTACACCGGAGAACGCGACAGCGCTATTATAGGCCACATCGGTCGACAGCGCAGGGCGCAGCCGGAGGAGGAGACAGATGATAGCAGGCAGACGAGCATACTTCGTCGTGATCGTTGCGGCGACGCTGGCCGGGGCCCTGATGGTCGGCTGCGGCGACGATGACGCGTCGAAGAGCGACGGCAGTGCAAAGACGGCGCGCAGCGTCATCCTTCTCATCGGCGACGGCATGGGCGAAGCCCACCGGACGGCCGCCCGCCTCTACTCCGTCGGCCGCGATGGGCAGTTGGCGATGGATACGCTGCCCGTGGCCGGCATGGCCCGCACGTGGTCGACGGAAAGCGTCGTCACGGATTCGGCGGCCGCGGGCACGGCGCTCGCGACCGGCGTCAAGACCTACAACAAGGCGATTGCCGTGGACCCCGATGGCAAGCCGGTGCCGACGGTCCTCGAGAAGGCGAAGGAGGCAGGAAAGTCGACGGGACTGGTGACCAACGTCTGGCTGTCTCATGCCACGCCGGCATCGTTCGCCGCCCACAACGCGGACCGCGACGACTACCTCGGCATAGCGCTGGACATGTTCGACCACAACGTCGACGTGCTACTCGGCGGCGGCGAAGACTACCTGCTGCCCCAGGGCACGGCGGGCTGCTTCCCGGATGACGGCGACCGCACGGACGGTCGCAATCTCATAGAAGAGGCCGTCGCAAAGGGCTACCGGCACGTCTGCACGGAGGCCGACCTCGAGGGTATCGATCCGTCCAACACGGAAAGGCTGCTGGGAACCTTCGCCGACTACAACATGTCGCGACCCTATTCCCCCAGCCTGGCGGAGATGACGGATAAGGCAATCGCTGTCCTCAGTGAGAACTCGAGCGGTTTCTTCCTGATGGTGGAGGGCGGACAGATCGACCAGGCGGCTCACGTCAACAACGCGCTGGGGACGCTCGGTGACGTCGCCGGCTTCGACGAGGCAGTGAAAGTCGCCCTCGAATACCAGGCGCAGCACCCCGAGACGCTGGTAATCGTCACCGCCGACCACGCGACCGGCGGCCTGACAATTGAGGATGCGCCCCAGGACGGCGCCTGCCCTGAACCCAACGCCGGCGACCCGCGGGAGTGCGGGACTCTTTTCCATGAAGACGGGCCTTTCTCGGAGAATCGGGGCGGCGAGTTCTGGATCGACTGGACCAGCACCAACCACACGGCTGACGACGTGCCGGTGATGGCCATTGGTCCCGGCTCGGCCGCTCTCGCCGGCACGTATGAGAACACGCACGTCTTCGAGGCAATGCGCGACGCCCTGGGACTTGCGCATTAGCGCTTCGCAGCGGTTATCCTTTCCTCGATTATGGGCGTGTAGTCACCACTCGCACGGATGGAGAGATGGATATGCCCTCCGCGGGCCTGGCGCCTCCTGACCGTGAAGAATGGGCGAGCCTTTACACGGCCTTCGCCATACTACGGAAGGAAACCGACCGCGCGCTGTCGCCCTGGCGGCTGACGGTCCCGCAGGCCTCGGTCCTGGCGCTCCTCGCCGAGGCGGGACGGCCTCTGCCGGTAAGCAGGCTGGCCCGCCTGTTGCTGCAAGAAAGCCCCAGCGTCACCAGCCTCGTCGACCGCATGTGCGACAGCGGCCTGGTCGAGCGCGACAAGGACAGCCGAGACCGCCGCATTGTCCTCGTCAAGCTCACCGGCAAAGGCCG
>JBGQNJ010000103.1:0-5498 GCA_041501065.1 Dehalococcoidia bacterium | reverse complement strand
TCAGTGGCAGTACTTGAACCGCTGCATCTCCTCGCAGGCGCACGACCACACACTCGACTTCGCCTCTTCATGGATATCCGCGTAGAAGTTGCAGGGGCAAAGCGGCCGGCCCACCTCGTCGATGTGCTTCGCCAGGCCGATGACCAGGAACTCCGTGATCTCGCGCTGGGGATGCAGGTAGCTGCCGCTCTTCGCGGCGTAATGCTCGACGAAACGCCACATCTTCTTGACGTTCGCGGCAGACGCCTGGTGGCGGTCTTCGTCGGTCGGCGTGTCCAGGGCCATGATCTCTCGACCTCCCGAGATTCAGTCTAGGGAATCGCGGACGCGCGGACAAGAAGGCTGTCGCCGAGGGGGTACGAGCGGCTTTAGCGCTCGTGCTGCAGCTCGCGACGTGTCTGGATAAGGCGCAGGATGTCGGAGCGCGAGATCAGGCCCAGCAGCCGCCCATTTTCGACCACCGGCACCTGGTTGATGTCCTGTCGCGCCATGAGCTGCAACACCTGCCGCAGGTCCTCGTCGGGCGAGACCGAGTGCAGGCGGTCGACGGAGGTCATCGCCTTCTCCACAGGCGTGATTGGCCACTGGTCTCGTGGCACGTGGCGTATGTCCTCCAGCGTGACGAGCCCGACCAGGTCATCGCCGGACTGCACGGGGAAGCAGCGGATGTTGCGCAGAAGGACGTAGTTGTCGACGACGCTCTCCACGGACTCGTTCGGCGAGACCACCTCGCAGTTCTGCATGGCGGCATCGCGCGCCTTCAGCCCTGCCAGCGTCTCCTCCGCTATCATCTGCTGGTAGCTCCCTGCCGCAAAGCCACGCAGGAACAGCCCGACGATGAAGAAATAGATCCCGTTCAGCAGGTTGCCAAACAGAAAGAAGACGATGCCTATCCCCATCAGCAAGTAGCCGACTCCTTCGCCGGCCATCGAAGCAATGTGCGTCGCCTGGTGGAGATTGTGCGTCCGTTGCCAGATGATCGACCGGAAGACGCGTCCGCCATCGAGCGGGAAGCCGGGTACCATGTTGAACACGGCGAGCGCCGCGTTGATCACGGCGAGCTGCGCTGAAACGCCCGCAATGCCCGGGCTGAACGGGTGAATCGCCACCCAGCCGATTGCGAAAACGCCGCCCATGAGCAGGCTGGTGAGCGGCCCAACAACCGATATCTGAAACTCATCGCCGGCGGAACGCGGTTCGCCGCCGAGATTGGAGACGCCGCCGATGAAGAACAACGTTATCCCGCGAACATCCAGGCCTTTGCTGCGCGCGACGAACGAGTGGGCAAGCTCATGCGCGAGCAGCGAGGCGAAGAAGATGGCGCTGGTGACGGCACCGGCGATCCACTTCGCGGCCACCGACCAGTGAGGGAAGAAGTGGTCTAGCGTGCCGGTAGCGAACAGCCACGTGAAGATTATGAAGATCGGTATCCAGCTCCAGTGGACTCCGACCTCGATCCCCCAGATTTTGCCGAATTTGATAGATGAGGGCATCTTGCCCCTCCCTTTAGAAACCCAATCTCGCTGTCACGTCTGGAAAACCAGAGGTTCTCTAATCTCATAGTAGAACCTTACGGGAAAGTTGTACAGTGAGCGGACGGCTAGAAGCCGCAGTCGGAGATGCGGGTGCCCGGTTTCTTGGCGCCGCGGACGTCGTAGGCGGTGAAACGGCCCTGGGGGTCCTGGTACATGACACGCACCCTTCCCTGCTTCATGAGCTCGCCCAGCGGCCATTGCTCGTTCTGATTGAACTTCGCCGTGTACGTGGTCTCATACAGGACGACGTCGACGTTCTTGGCGCCCAGAAAGCAGGAGTACATGTCGAGGGAGTACCACCAGCGACGGAACTGGCTCTCGTTGAAGAACTCCTGCCCCAGGACAGCGCCGTGCTTGATGAGCTGATAGGCGCCGTCCTCGCGGTCGTTCGGCTCGAGCACGCGATAGGTGAGACTCCGGTCAAACTGCGGCGAATCGATATACTCCCCGTAAAAAGGTCTGCTGTTATGCGTCAGTCCGGTCGTGTTCACGTGGTCGCCGTACAGGCGGATGCCGAGGATCAGCGCCAGCGCCAGCAGCGCGGGAACGAACAGCGGCCGCAAGAGCGGCGCCAGCGCTGCTACGATGAACGGCATGGCAACGATCATCCCGCGGAATCGCGTCATGTACCTCACGGTGCCGACGATGTAGGACACGCGGGTCACGCCGACTGCCGGCGTGCTGTGCGCGTAGAAGAGGTAGGGGAGACAAACGAGCGCCGCCAGCCCCATCGCTGTGCCCAGCGGCACGACGTCGCGGGGACGGCGGATAGTCGCGTAGAGGACGTAGGCGGCCACGGCGAGCGAGCCGGCGACAGGATGCGTCGTCACGGCGAGGACCGCCAGTATCGCCGCCGGCGCCCAGCGGCGCTTGTCGATGGCTTCCACACATAGCAGGAAGAACACGCACGACCAGATGAAGGCGAACTGGAAGGAGACAATGCCCTCGATGAGGAAGGCGTTCACGTACACGAGCGCCAGCAGCCGCGGATCGCGCAGGGCGGGACGCGCGCGCGTCGCAGCATACCCATAGAGGACGACGCCGGCGACCATCGCCGCCGTCACTGCCCAGTCGCCGAAGACCGCATAGGGGATGGCCGTCACGACATACAGCACGACGCCGTAGGGGAACGTCAGCGCTCTGCCCGATTCCAAGAAGTCGATGTGCAGCGGCAGCCGCGCGTGGTGGAAGACCTGGTCCGAGACGTACCAGACGTGCGAGTAATGGTGCGCCGAATCGGAGCCGAGGAAGAAGGGCTTGGTGAGGATTACCGCGCACAGAATGGCGAACCCGAGCAGGACCCCGAAGGCGAGCGCCCACTGCGTCCGCACATACCAGCGGGCGACCGCCTCTCCGGATAGTCCGATTGCGCGCGGGAAAGCGATTCTCTCGAACAAAGGCGTCATTAGCGCAGGCTGGCGCTGCACACTTTCGGGTCCAGTATGTCGGGCACCGTCACGAGCTCGTAGCCGCGCTCGCGCAGCCCGGCGACGATAGCCGGCAGGGCCTCGACGGTGCCGCTGCGGTCCGAGTTGCCTTGGCCCAACGCGCCATCGTGCAGGAGAACGATAGCGCCGGCATGGGCTTCGAGCAACACCCGCCCTGCGATCTCGTCGGGCGAAGTCTCGCGCCAGTCCGTCGAATCGACGTCCCAGCCGATGGACGTATAGCCGGCGTTCCTCAACTCGTCGAGCATCGTCGCACTCGTCTTGCCGAAGGGCGCGCGATAGAGCTGCAGCTTGTGCCCAAGGATGCCCTCCAGCACGGCCTCCGCGCGGCCGAGATCGTATCGGAAGTCGGTGGCCTGCGTCGTCGGCAGGTCCTCCGAGTGCGCGTACGAGTGCGACCCTATCGCCATCCCGGCGTCGCGCAGCAGCTTGACAGCGTCCGGGTGGTCGGCGGCGGCCTGCCCCTCGACGAAGAAGGTTGCGCGGGCGCCGTTCCGTCTCAGAATGTCGATGACTTGCTCCGTATACGGCGGGTTCGGACCGTCGTCGAACGTGAGGGCGACGACGCGACGGCAGCCGTTGCCGCGGCTAACGTGGCCCGCCTGGGCGTAGACGAGATCGCTGGAACCAAGGCCGAACATCACGGCACCGAGCAACAGCGCGGTCGCGGACCATCGGGGTAGACGTGGTAGCGCCATGTGCTAGCTCAGTGTAGCCAGCGCAGCCGCTTCGATCAAGCGGCGGCTAGCCCTTCTTGGTGAAACGCACGTGCCGTCGCGTGCGGATGGCCTCGCCGCTCTTCGGCACGATGCTGATCGAGCCGTCGGTCTCGAGTACCGCTGTCTGGACCTCCTTGACGTCGCCGATGCCGTGCTCGCGCGTGGCCATGAGCACTTCGTCCTCTCCTATGTCCTCATGGCGTAGGTTCTCTTTGACGAACGCCCCGTTTCGAATCAGCAGTGTCGGGCTGCCTTCAACGGCGCTTCGCGACCAAGGCACGCGCTCTCTTGCCGACGCCAGTGCATAGTTGCCTATCAGGAGCATCCCCGCCGCGATGAGTCCGCCGAGGACGGACGTATCGGGGCCGACCATCGCGTTCTGCACCGCATTGGCTATGAGCAGTATGACGACGAGATCGAACGGCGTCATCTGGCCCATCTCGCGTTTCCCGGCGAGACGGAAGCCCAAAAGCAAAGCCACGTAGATGATGGCCGTCCGTGCCGCGATGCTCCAGGCAGCAATCTGGAGATGGAACATTGCTCTCCTCCGAGGCGGGTCTTTTCATCATGATAGCGCGTTTCGGCGCACAGTGTGGCACATATAGGGAAGCCACCCTTCCATGGGTGGCTCGTTCCGAGGCGAATACGCGCGGTCGTCAGGCTGCCGGCATATCTTGCATCGCGGAGTAGACGGGGCTGAGTCTGCTGCGGGCGGATTCCAGCAGCGCCTCCGGGCCCAGATCGCCGCTATCCAGCATGGCAAGGCCCATCTCTATGGTAAGGCGCGCCGCTGCATCTCCGGCCAGGCCCTTGATCCGGACCTGAAGAGAGTGCTCGATGCGCGAGGCGACGGCGCAAAGCGCGGCCTCGGAGCCGTCCGAGACAAGTATCGCCATCTCAGTGTTGCTAATGGCGGCAAGTAGGTCGCTGGGCCGCAACTGACGGGCTATGTGCGCCCCGACCCGGCGGAAAACGCCGTCGTTCGCGGGCTTTCGTTTCTGGCCATTACGAGGCAGCTCGTCGATGCTCAGCAGGATGAGCCCAACGCGGTACTCTTCGAGATCGCGTGCCAGTTCGCATTGCAGTTGCAGGCGGTCCAGGAAGAACTCGCGGTTGCGCAGCCCCGTCGCCTTATCGTAGATGGACGCCCAGGCAACCAGCGCTTCACGGCGTTGCGCGGCGATGCTACGAGCCAGGAGGGCAATCGCCGTCACGCCCGGGCAACAGCCGAGGAGAAGGAGGCCCAGCAGGACCTCCGGCGAGTAGTCATCCCGAGACATGCCCCAAGGGAAGATCGGAACGGCCCAGAATAGGAGCGCGGCGAAGATTACCCAGAATGCCGCCATCGCCAGGCGGCTCCATCTGGCGGCGCGACGGTACGACTGGCGGACTCTACCATAGCCGTATCCATCGCCGGAAACGGGTGTCTTCGGTCGCTCCATGTACCTCGCGCCGGTGCACCGCCACCGCTGTCGACCCGACAGGTGTCAGCATCGGCGGCGGTCGCGGTTGTGGACGTCCCTAAAGGTATTATCGGTTACATGGGTGCACGCCGCAGGGCATAGACGCATTAGGCTGCGAAGCGCATCCGCAGCCGCCGCGACCTATTGAACGCGGGCATTTTGGCACTTGATCTCTCCATCTGAAACGCATAGAGTGGTTTGGCGAGCCATAGACTCGCTTTTGTCGTTATTGACCACCTTCCGCCTCCGTTATCAGGGAGTCCAATGGCCAAGAACCCATTCAAAGAGGCCTCGATGAGGATCTACGACGAGGCCAAGCGAAACGGCAGGCTG
>JBGQNJ010000102.1:0-5505 GCA_041501065.1 Dehalococcoidia bacterium | reverse complement strand
GTGCAGGCTGGGGAAAGCAGTACCACATCGCCGCGTCGCGCAGTCGCCTGGGCGACTGGTACCGCGTCGTCGAGCGTATCGACAACGTGAAGGTCCGGTCGCTTATCCCGGTCGACGGCGTCGCAGGCCGCCGAGGCGGCCGCAAGCAGCGTCTCCCTTGCCTCGCCGAAGAACACCAGCGCTCGACAACGCCCGCAGACCTCGCGAAACATCTCGTCCAGCGGCAGATGCTTCTCGCGACCTCCCAGCAGCAGGACGATCGGCTCGTGGAACGAGCGCACTCCGGCGAGCGTGCGCTCCGGCGTCGTCGCGATGCTATCGTCGTAATAGGCCACGCCGTCGACCGCCGCGACGAGCTCCAGGCGATGCGGCACCGCCTGGAAGCTGCGCACCGCCGCCGCAATCGCATCGGCCGGAATCCCGCAGGCCGAGGCCACGGCCGTCGCGGCCAGAACGTTCGCGATGTTGTGCCGACCCCTCAACGGTATGTCGTCGACCGACATGACGGGCGTGTCATTCCCGCCGTCGCGCCAGATGATCATGTTGTCGCGGAGGAGCGCTGCGGGCCCCGGCAGGTCGGCGCCGTCGCAGAAGAAAACCACCTTGCCGCGGGCGTCGGATGCCAGCGCGCGCGACACTGCGTTGTCGTAGCCGAGCACGGCGACGTCGTCGGCGGTCTGATGGCGCAGGGTGTTGCGCTTGAGGTCGACGTAGCTCTCCCACGAGTAGCGGTCGAGGTGGTTCGGCGTCACGTTGAGGACGCAGGCGACGTGTGGGCTTCTCGTCGTCAGCTCCAACTGCGTGTGGCTCATCTCCAACACTACCCACGTCTCCGGCCCGATGTCGTCGAGCAGCGACAGCAGGCCGACGCCGATGTTCCCCCCGACGACGTGCTCTTTGCCGGCGGCCGCGAACATCGCCCCGACGAGGCTCGTGACCGTGGTCTTGCCGCTGCTGCCGGTGATGCCGACGACCGGGCCGGGACAGAGGTCGAGGAAGAGGCGCATCATCGAGTCGAGCGGCACACCGCGATCGCGGGCCGCAGAGAGCGCGGGGATATCGAGCGGCACGCCCTGCGACACGAAGATGTGGTCGGCGGTTATGGTGTCTGCGGGGTCGTTTCGCCCGAGCGAGAGGCTGACCGGCAGCCCGTCCAGGTCTCGCAGACGGAGAGTCAGTCGCTCTGGGGGACGTGAGTCGCTGACTGTCACCAGCGCACCCTTGCCCACCAAGTAGCGCGCCAAGTCGACGCCCTCAATGCCAAGCCCCACCACCGTCACTCTCTTGCCCCGGAAGTCTTGTTTATGCGTCATAGCATTTTAACTAATTTGTCAAGGCTAGCGCTATACCCAGGAGCCCTCCGGCCATGCCAATTAGCCAGAATCTTGTGACAATTTGCGGCTCCGACCACCCCAGCAGCTCGAAATGATGGTGCAGCGGCGTCATCTTGAAGATGCGCTTGCCGCCGCTCACCTTGAAATAGGCGATCTGCGCGATGGTTGAGAGACCCTCCATGAAGAAGACGACACCCACCACCGGCAGGATCAGCCACCAGCCCGTCATCAGAGCGACGACCGCCAGCGTCGAGCCCAGCGCCAGCGCGCCGGTGTCGCCCATGAAGACGCGGGCCGGATGGGCGTTGTACCACAGGAAACCCAGCGTCGCGCCGACGACGGTCAGACTGAACGTCGCCAGGAACGTCTGGTCCTGTAGGAAGGCGATAACCCCGTAGACGGCGAAGGCGACGGCCGTCGTGCCGCCCGCGAGCGCGTCGAGGCCGTCGGTGACGGCGACGGCGCTGGTCGTCGCGATGAAGATGCCGACGGCGACCGGTATGTAGAACAACCCGATCTCGTACTTGCCCAGCCAGGGCACGTTGATGCTCCGCGCCTCCAGCCCGTAGTAGAGGATGAGCGCCGACGCCAGCCCCAGGCTGAGCAGCAGTCCCGTCTTCAGACGCTTGTTCAGGCCGGCGCGGCCCTTCGCGCGACCCTCTATCGTCAGGAAATCGTCGACAAGGCCAAGGATGCCAGTGGCAACAATTATCCCCAGCGGCAGAAATATCGAGCGCTTCTCGAAGAGGTTCGTCGGCGCTGTTACCAGGAACACGGTGCCGAAGATGAGCAGGCCGCCCATCGTCGGCGTGCCGGCCTTGACGGCATGCGACGCCGGAGCATCGGCCGATATCTGCTTCCCTAAGCCGCGCGCTGACAGGTAGGCAACGACCCACTTGCCGGCGATAAGCGACACGAGAAAGGCGGCCGTCCCGACAAACAGTGCGTAAACCATGTCAGCCCTTCAGCTCCGGCAGTATCGTTTCCAGCGCCATCGCGCGCGACGCCTTCAGGAGGACGACGTCGCCCACCTGGAGATCGTTAACAAGCTGCCTCGCAGCGTCCTCCTTCGACGGCCAGATGCTTACGGCCGGGTGTCCGGCCCGCTTCGCCTCCTCGCCGATGAGGTGCCCCAGCTCGCCGACGGCGTAGATGACCTGCGCCACGCGCGCCGCCTCCCGTCCGACGACGCGGTGTCCCTCCTGCTCCTCGCTGCCGAGCTCGCGCATATCGCCCAGCACCGCTATCCGGCGACCCGGCAGATCGGCAAGCAGCTCCAGGGCGGCGAGCATCGACGCCGGGCTGGCGTTGTAGGTGTCGTCGAGGATCGTCGAGTCGTTGCGGCCGCGATAGATGTGCAGGCGCAACGGGATACGGGCGACGGCGAGAGCCTGCGCGACTTCATCCAACTTCATCCCTTCCACCAACGCCACGGCCGCCGCCGCCAGTGCATTTGGCAGCAGATGCCGTCCGGGCAGGCGCGTCCTTACGCGCAAGCTCTCGCCGCCGTATTCCAATATGAAGGAGATTCCCTCCAGTCCTTTGCTTTCGACGTCGCTGCCGCGCACGTCGCAATCGCTTGACGTGCCGAAGAAGACGGCGCGCGCCTTCGTCTTTGAGGCCATGGCTCTCACGCGCGCGTCGTCGCCGTTCAGAACGGCGAAGCCGTCAGCGGGCAGCGCTTCGACGAGCTCCGCCTTCGCCGCGGCAATCGAATCGATGCTGCCGAGGCGCGCCAGGTGCACGGGACCGACGTTTGTGATCACGCCGACGCGCGGGTGGGCCAGATCGCAGAGAAGGCCGATCTCTCCCGGCGCGTACATGCCCATCTCCAGCACGGCCCGCTCGTGTCGCGGCGTCAGCTTCAGGAGCGTCAGCGGTACGCCAATCTCGTTGTTATAGTTCGCGTCGTTCTTCAGGACGCGATAACGCTTACTGAGGACAAAGGCCGCGATCTCCTTCGTCGTCGTCTTGCCGACGCTGCCCGTCACGCCGATCACCTCCACCGGCAGCGCCGCGCGATGCCCCGCCGCAATGGCCTGCAGCGCCGCCAGCGGGTGCTCGACGACGTAGGCCACGGCGCCGTCCGGCAGCGACTTTGGAGGCCGGCGCACCAGCAGGCCGGTTGCCCCACGTTCGAGCGCGTCGTCCACGAACTGGTGCCCGTCCTTATGCTCGCCCGGCAAGGCGACGAAGAGGTCGCCGGGGCGCACCTCCCGCGAGTCGACAACGACACGCCGAAAGCCGGCCGGCTGTTCGCCGATCGTTCGCAGGAGCACAGGCCCGAGGCTTTCCGTGAGCTGGCTCGCTCTTATCATCGCAGACGCGCCTATCGGCCGCCCTGTTGCACGAGGGCCGGCGCATCGGGCGGGACACCCAGATAACTGAGGATCTTCGGGGCCAGTTCAGCGAAGACGGGGGCCGCCACAGTGCCCCCAAGCCGCTCTCCCTGAGGCTCGTCGATCTTCACCAGAACGATCATCCGTGGATCGCTCACCGGCGCGAAGCCGACGAAGGAGGTGATTACCCTGTCCGGCGCATAACCGCCCGGCACCGATATGAAGCTGGTTCCGGTCTTCCCAGCTACATGATAACCCTGCACCCGCGCTCCGTGCGAGGGCGTGCCCTCCACAACGTCGTTCATCATCGCCGTGAGCGTGCGCGCCGTCGATTCCGAGATGACGCGTCGCACGACCTGCGGCTGCGTCTCGTCACTGCGGTCCGGCCCGACGATGTCCGCGACTATGTACGGTCGCATCAGCTCGCCGCCGTTGGCGATGGCCGCGACGGCCGTGATCATTTGCAGCGGGGTAACGCTTATCCCCTGGCCGAAGGAGTTCGTCGCCAGGTCGGAGGGATACCACTCCGGGTCCTCGCTCGTGCGCATCGTACCGGCCGCCTCGCCGCCGAGACCGACGCCTGTCGGCTCACCGAAGCCGAAGCGCTTGACGTAATCATAGAAGTGCTCCGGCCCGATCTGCTGGCCCACCCAGACGGCGCCGGTGTTCAGGCTCTTTTGCAGCAGTTGCGTCATAGTCGTCGTGCCATTTACCGAGAAGTCCCAGTTCTCGATCGCGTAGCCGCCGACGTAAGCCATGCCGGTGTCCTCATACGTCGTATTCGGCGTCACGAGGCCGAGGTCCACCGCCGTCGACATCGTCACCACCTTCATGACCGACCCCGGCTCGTAAAGGTCGGTGACGGCGCGGTTGCGGTAGAGGTCCATCTTCGTCTCATCCGCGAGGTCCAGCTGGCTTAGCTTGAAGCTGGGCCGGCTAGCCATCGCTAGGATGGCGCCGGTCTTCGGCTCCATGACGATAATGCTGCCGCCGTTGGCGCCGTTCTTCTCGATGGCGGCGTCCAGCGCTTGCTCCGTCGCCTCCTGGAGGTAGCGGTCGATGGTTAGCCTGATGTCGGACGCAGGCTCCGACTGCGTGAGCTGTCGATAGCCGAAGGGGATCGGATTGCCCATGCTGTCGCGCTCGAAGTAGAGAGTGCCGGCGGAGCCGCCGAGCTGATCCTGAAGGTCAGCCTCCAGGCCGGCGAGCCCGGTCTGATCGCGGCCCACGAAGCCCTGCAGGGCCGACGCCAGGTCACCCTCTGGATGGAAGCGAACGATAGTTGCCGTCGCCTTGACGCCCGGCACGCCCATCTCGATGATCTTCCTCCCCGCGTCGTAGCCGATGCTGCCCGCGACGAGGGCGTCGCCGTCCGTGTCCGGCCCCAGCGCCGTCAGGATCTCGTCCGGCCGTCTGCCGAGGACGGAGGAAAGCGCCTCTGCGCCTTCGGCCGCGAGCTTCTCATCTTGCCATACTTTACGGTTTACGTAGATATCATACGTGTCGAGCGTAAGGGCAAGAGGGTAGCCGTTTCTATCGAGGATGGCGCCACGTGGAGGGAAGACCTTTTCCATGCCCATGTGCTCGTCCTCCGCCTCCACCGCGTAGTGCCCGTGGCTGACGATCTGCAGTTGGGCGAGGCGCGCCGTCAGGACGAGACCGGCTGCGCAGAACAGGACCCCCAACAGGAGGAGCCGCCAGGAGACCCGCGCCATTCGTTGAGGCATGGTCAGGTTCCTTGCCGGCTAGCGATTCTTGCCCTCTGGCCCGCCGAGCTGAGGCAGAGGGTTCTTTCGTTCAATCTAGAAGAAAGGCAACAGGTTAAGCAGCCT
>JBGQNJ010000101.1:0-5543 GCA_041501065.1 Dehalococcoidia bacterium | reverse complement strand
AGCACCGCCTCGTACTCGCCGCCGCGCCCGTCTACGAGGACAACGTGGTCGCCGCGACGCAGTCGCAACACATGCCGCAGGCGGTGCGAGAGCTCGCGGTCGAGCTCCGCCGTGTCGCCCTGCAATGCATCGGGAGAGACGAAGAACCTGTCCATTCACGTCACCTCGAACAGGAGCGTGCGCCAGTCGCCCTCCGACATCGTTGCCGTGACCGTCGCACCGGCCTGCTCCAGCGCCAGCCGGCAATCGCCGACGCGTTCCTCGCTGATGCCGCCGGCGATTCCCAGGCCGCCCGCTTTCAGGGCACCGACCAGCTCCCTGGCCAGGTCGATGATCGTGGCGCTGCTGATGTTGGCGACGACGCAGTCGAACCGCCTGTCCTGTACGCCATCAAAGGGCCACGCGGCACCCAGGCTTCCCTCAGCCACGATCACCTTGTCCTCGACGCCGTTAGCCGTGACGTTCGCCTTCGCGATGTCGACGGCAAGTGGGTCGGTGTCCAGCGCAACGACCTCCGCCGCGCCGAGCAGAGCGGCAGCGATTGCCAGTATGCCGGAGCCGGCGCCCATGTCGAGGACGCGCGCGCCCGCTGTCAGGTGCTCCTGGAGCGCCAGCAGGCACATTCGCGTCGTTGGGTGCTGGCCGGTGCCGAACGCCATGCCGGGGTCGAGAGTGATGACCGCCTCCCCGGCCCGCGCGCGGTACCGTCGCCAGCGGGGGCGTATCACGAGCCGGCCGACTCGCTGCACGTGAAAGTGCTCTTTCCAGGCGTTCGCCCAGTCCTCTTCGTGGACGGTGCGGCCCCGCAGCGCCGTCAGCGGGTGTGACGTCTTCAGATGCGACAGCGCGCGTCGAAGGGCGCGGCTGCGAGAGGGAAGGCGGGCATCGCGCGGAAGATACACCCTCAACGACAGGGTGTCCTGACCAGCGCCGTCCTCCTCAATTGCCACGCCGCCGGCGTGTTCGCGAAGGACGTCGCTTACGGCCTCTTCATCGGCCGCTGCGGCGACGACGGAGATCTCGAGCCAGTCCAAGTCGATGCCTTCAATAGGGGAAATGCGGCCGTCCGGAGCTAGCCGCCGAACGTCTCCTTCACCTTGCCCATGAAGCCCTTGCCGTCCGAGCGGCGCCCGTGCACCCCCAGCGATTCGTCAAGCTCTTTCAGGAGGCGCTTCTGCTCGTCGGTCAGGTGCGTGGGCGTCACGACGTTCACCCGCACGATCATGTCGCCGCGACCGCCGCCGCGCACGTGGGGGACGCCGTGCTTCTTCAGCACGAAGACCTGCCCGCTCTGAGTGCCCGCGGATATCTTAAGAGGCCGGTCGCCCTCCAGCGTCGGGATCAGCACCTCGTCGCCGAGCGCCGCCTGCGCGAAACTGACGTCGAAGTCGAGCAGGATGTGGTCACCGTCGCGCTGGAAGAGCGGGTGCTCCTGCACGGAGAGCATGATGTAGACGTTCCCGCGTCCGCCGCCGTAGAGGCCCATCTCGCCTTCGCCGGAGATGCGGATCTGCGAGCCCGATTCCACGCCCGCCGGTATCCGGACTTGCAGCTTGCGCTCGCCCATCTCGCGCCCGCTGCCGCGACACTGGTGGCACGGCTTGTCGACTATTCGACCCTCGCCGCCGCAGCGATCGCAGGTGGTGACGTTGATGAACTGGCCAAAGATGCTCCGCTGGGCGCGCCGAATCTCGCCGCTGCCGTTGCAGACGGGGCACTTCCGCGGCTCCGTGCCCGGCTCGGCGCGTAAACCGTTGCAGACTGAGCAGGGCTCGCTGCGGCTGACTTCGACCTCCTTCTCACAGCCGAAGACGGCATCTTCGAAGGTGAGCGTCAGGCGGTAGTGGAGGTCGGCACCGCGCTGTGGCTGCCGACGCCGGCCGGTGCCGCCGAAGAAAGCGTCGAAGATATCACCGAAGCCGCCGATATCGAATCCTTCGAAGGCGCGCGCGAAGGGGCTGTCGGCGCCGGCGTGGCCGAAGCGGTCGTACATGGCGCGCTTCTCCGGGTCGGAGAGCACCTCGTACGCCTCGTTGATTTCCTTGAAGCGTTCCTCAGCGTCCGGCTCGCGGTTCTTGTCCGGGTGGTGCTTCATCGCCAGGCGGCGGAAGGCGCGCTTTATCTCGTCCTGGCCGGCGTTGCGGGGCACGCCGAGCACGTCATAGTAGTCGAGCTTTGTGGTCATACAGCGAGCAAACCCAATCGTATCTAAGGCCGATCAACCTATGATAGCAGATTCGGAGCTGGCTTTCACGCGCCGTGCTGTCTCTCAAGACCCAAGTTGACTCCGAGAGGTGCCAGGTCATACTCTCGCAGGACAAGGAGGCATGCGCATGTCACAACAGCGCGCTCCGATCTGTGATTGGTGTAAGGAGCCGATTGCGCCAGACGAGCTAGAGATGGGTGAAGTCACAATCGAGAAAGATGTACAGCGAGAAAGAACTCGTTCAACTGGCCTTTTCTCTGAAGAGCAACAATGGGAAGAGGAAGAGCATGAGACGATCACGGAGCGAAGGCCCTTTCACAGAGATTGCCTGAGTCAATATCAGGGTCAGCGTGCCGGAACGGGATGCACGTCCGTGCTGGCTGGCATCGCGGCCGTGCTTCTCTGCGTGTTCGTCTTCTTGTTCTTGCTCGCGTAGTGGCGCGCAACGAGTCTCAGAAATACACGACCGCGGCCTAAAGGCCGCGGCATGAAACCGTATTGCCGAGCGCTAAGATCTCAGAGGCAACTACCCAACCAACCCGAAGCCTCGTAGCTCTTTCGCTATCTTCTCGAAGGCCGAAGCCAAATCACCCTTTGTGAAGTTCTCCCAGACTTTTGGCGCCACGTTAGAGGGAAACTCACAGCCCTCTTCTCTAAGGTAGATGACGCGGTTTTGAAGGACGCGCTGAGCTAGCCCAATCTCATGAATCACGTTGGGACGTGGTTGCCGACGCCCGTCAATCTCATCGTCGCCAGTGGCGAGGATGACGGCTGCTTGGCACTCTTCCATCCTCTGCTCGACCAAGTCATCTACGCTGGCACCACCGCTTGCCAGGCGCTCGACGATAACCGGTTCACAACCGAGAGCCCTGACGAAATCCTCAACCCGCCGTAACACGTCTTCGTCGCGTCCGTGAGCAATGAACACCTTCTTTGCGTCGGGAGCAACAATGTACCCCGACTCCTGTCTAAGTTGATTGAGGCCGACCTGTTGTAATTGATCCAGCGCCGAACGCAGAATTCCCTCAGCTCTTTCAAGGTCCTTCCGGAAGTACTCGCCCTGCAGCCCGTCGAGTTGTTGCGGAGGTTCCCAGGGCACATACGACACCGGGATACCAGGGGGGATCGACCACGTCAGCCGTCGCAACTGTACAACGAACGGCGACTTCTCCCCGAGAAGCCTGCTGAGCTCGAACAGCAGATTCTGAAGCCAGCGCAGATGCAAACCACTGAAACGCCCTGCTTCCTTGACGGACGGGATCTCATCTATTCGAGTTTGGAGCAGGTGAATGGCCTCGTCAGTGTCCATGGGAGTTCTATACTTCGCGGAACTCGCCCTCGACAGTGCCCTCTTCCGGCGGCGCGCCCTCGCCCGGGCCTTCGCCTTCGCTGCCCGGCGGGACTTCGGGGCCCTGCTGGCCGTACGCAGCCGCCCCTATCTTCTGCATCGACTCCGATAGCTCGTTCATTGCACTGCGTATCTGATCGACGCCCGCCGAAGTCAGCGCACTCCGCAGGGCCGCGATCTTCCCTTCCACCTCGCTCTTGATGTCGGCAGGGACGTGCTCCGCCTGGTCGCGCAGTATCTTCTCGGCGTTGTAGGCCATGCTGTCGGCCATGTTGCGCGTCTCGATCTCCTCGCGACGGCGCCGGTCCTCCTCGGCGTGCGTTTCCGCCTCGCGCTGGAGCTTTTCGACCTCATCCTTGCTGAGGCCGGAGCCGGCGGTGATCGTTATCTTCTGCTCACGGCCGGTCGCGTTGTCGCGCGCCGACACGTTGAGGATGCCGTTGGCGTCGATATCGAACGTGACGTCGATCTGCGGGACGCCGCGCGGCGACGGCAGGATGCCGTCGAGCATGAAACGCCCGAGCGACTTGTTATCGGCGGCAAGTGTGCGCTCCCCCTGGAGCACGTGGATTTCGACGCTCGGCTGGTTATCAGCGGCGGTGCTGAACGTCTGGCTCTTGCTCGTCGGGATCGTCGTGTTGCGAGGGATGAGGGGCGTCATCACGCCGCCGAGCGTCTCGATGCCGAGCGTGAGGGGCGTCACGTCGAGCAGCAACACGTCGTGGACCTCGCCCTTGAGCACGCCCGCCTGGATCGCCGCGCCGATGGCGACGACCTCGTCCGGGTTGACGCCCTTGTGCGCCTCCTTGCCGAAGAACTGGCGCACGGTGTCCTGGACCATCGGCATGCGCGTCTGCCCGCCGACGAGCACGACCTCGTCGACCTGCGCCGCTGTGATACCGGCGTCGGAGAGGGCCTGCTTGCACGGCCCCAGCGTGCTCTCGACGAGGTCGCCGACGAGCTGCTCCAGCTTGGAGCGCGTGAGGGTGATGTTCATGTGCTTCGGGCCCGAGGCGTCGGCGGTGATGAAGGGCAGGTTGATCTCGGTCTGCTGGACGGTAGAGAGCTCGCACTTCGCCTTCTCGCCGGCCTCCTTCAGCCGTTGCAGCGCCATGCGGTCCTGCTTGAGGTCGATGCCCTGGTCGCGCCGGAACTCGTCGCAAAGCCAGTCGATGATCCGCTGGTCGAAGTCGTCGCCGCCGAGGTGGGTGTTGCCGGAGGTCGACTTCACCTGGAAGGTGCCCTCGCCGAGCTCGAGGATGGAGATGTCGAAGGTGCCGCCGCCGAGGTCGTAGACGGCAATCGTCTCCTCCGCCTTCTTCTCCAGCCCGTAGGCGAGGGAAGCGGCCGTGGGCTCGTTGATGATGCGCAGCACCTCCAAGCCGGCGATCTTGCCGGCGTCCTTCGTCGCCTGGCGCTGGCTGTCGTTGAAGTAGGCGGGTACGGTGATGACCGCTTCGGTCACCGTCTCGCCCAGGTACGCCTCGGCGTCGGCCTTCAGCTTCTGGAGGATCATGGCGGAGATCTCCGGCGGCGAGTAGTCGCGACCGCCCAGGGCGACGTGGGCGTCGTTGTTGGGCCCCTGCGCGATCTTGTAGGCGAGCAGCGTCTTGTCGCGCTCGACCTCCGGGTCGTCGAACTTGCGCCCCATGAGCCGCTTGATCGAGTAGATCGTGTTATCGGGGTTGGTGATGGCCTGCCGCTTGGCGACGGTGCCAACGAGCCGCTCCCCCGACTTGCTGACGGCGACGACGGACGGCGTGGTGCGCCCGCCCTCGCTGTTAGGGATGACGATTGGCTCGCCGGCCTCGATGACGCCGACGCAGCTATTGGTGGTACCCAGGTCTATTCCGATTACTTTCGCCATCGCGCATCATTCTCCTTCTTCAACATGTTCAGCGGCCTTCAAGAGGATCGAGCGGAAGGCGCTTGAATCAGTAATTTCGTACTTCAATATTGTCTCGGCAAACCATACAACCGAATCGGATT
>JBGQNJ010000100.1:0-5546 GCA_041501065.1 Dehalococcoidia bacterium | reverse complement strand
TCGAGGTAGGGGCCGATGAGGTCGAGCGCCTCTCGCGTGCTGAAGCCGTTCGTGACGAAGACGGTGTACAGACCCGCCTCCTTCGCCAGTCGCGCGCAGTCGAAAGCGTACTCCAGCCAGATGCCGGGCTCGTTATATGTGAACGCCATGCCCTGGCTGCCGAGCTGGCGCGCGAGGGTCACGGCGTCGGCGGGGGCGAGGTCGTGGGAAAGGCGCTGCGCCTCTTCCGGCGAAGCGAAGGATATCTCCCAGTTCTGGCAGTGCTTGCAATGGAAGTTGCAGCCCCAGGAGCCGAGCGAAAGGCAGGCGGACCCCGGGAAGAAATGGAAGAGCGGCTTCTTCTCCACTGGGTCGTTGTTCACCGAGGCCACGCCCGGGTAGTTGTGGAGTTCGATGCGACCATCGACGGCGCGGCGCATGCGGCAGACACCGAAGGCGCCGTTGGGGATGGCGCAACGCCAGTGGCAAACGTTGCAGCGCACCTTGCCGCCGGTCATAGGCTGGTAGAGGACGGCCTCGCGCTTTGTGGTAGGATTGGTGATCATTTGGCTTTAATTATAGCACTGTCGCCCCAGACATGAACGACCTTATTGATGACTCTGGCGCGCATGCTGGGAGCATACCCGTGTCGTTGTGAAGAGTGATAAACTCACGGCATGAGCGCCACGCAGCGGTTGTGGTTGGAACTCCGGACCAGAGTGTCGTTGTGGTGGAGTATTGTCTGGCGTGGTTGGTGGCGAGTGTTGTTGCTGGCTTGGGCGATGCTCGCCTCATGGGATACTATCCAGTCCCAACTCCTTCCAACTTCGTGGCAGGATAACTCCCCGCGGTTCCTCGATGCCATTTCGGATCGTCCATGGTATGTCTGGGCGCTCGCGTTCTTGTTGTTCCTGCTGCTTGCCGCGCTTGAAGGGGCTTACCGAGAGATTAGCCGGAGAGACGCTTCGATTACCCGTGAACCTCCCGAACAATACGAACGCCCGTCGATCACAGTAACCGTCATAAATGATCCCAGATGCCGCATGTATCTCGAGGTTCTCAACAGCGGCGAATACGGTGAGTTTCAGGCGCAGATCGAGATGCTAGACGGCAGAAGCTTCGTGCACGGGATTGTGCGAGCGCCTGCGACATACACGGGGTATTGGGAGCGCACAGCCGGACCGATGGCCAAGTTGCCGCAGGGCCACAAAGATAGGCTAATGATAGGGACTTGGGACGTGGATCATCGGGTACCGTTGATGAGCATGATTATGTACTTCTACGATGCGCAGAAACAGGAGCTAGCGAGCTATGGCACGACATCTTGGCTCCCTGGTGCCGGCACCGGTACCATACCACCCAGTTTCCGGTTTCGGATAACGATCAGTTCCGTCCCGAGAATGAAAGACGGTGCATTCGTGGGCGAATACATAGTCGACGACAAGCAACTGCGCGAAGCGCTGGCTGCCAATGCATCAAGTGACGGTATGGTAGAAGCTGCGCCCGAAGCAACGTGACCACAGCAGAGGGAAACTCCACATCCCTTTTCTACGGGGTCAGCAGAGCCGCGCGCAACGCGGCGAGGAAAGTTGTGTCGTCGGCAGGGTCGACGGTGCGGGGATCGAGGAGGAGGGTGTCGCGCTCCACGCGAGCGACGACGGGCGGCTCGCCCAGACGCAGGCGGCGGGCCAGCGACGTGACGTCGACGCCGCTGCCGCCGATGGCGAGGAGCTTCGTCGGCAGGCTCTCCTCAGGCAGGCTGCCGCCGCCGACCATCGACCGCCCATCGACGACGCGGGCCGTCTCTCCAATCGCCTTCGCCCACTTCTTCGCACGTCCTTCGATACCGGCGACCGGCATCGATATCATGCGCCAGACGGGGACCTTCCCCAGTGCCTCGTTCTTTACATAATGCCCTAGCGTCGTGGCAAGAGCGGCGATGACGCCCCTGTCGAGTCGCGCCGCGCGCGCGATAGGGTGGCGCTTCAGCGTCTCGACGAGGTCGCGCCGGCCGACGATGATGCCTGCCTGTGGCCCGCCGAGGAGCTTGTCGCCGGAGGAGAAGACGAGGTCGGCGCCCGCCGCTAGGCTCTCCTGCAGCGTCGGCTCCTTGCCGACGCCGAACTGCGTCGTGTCCAGCAGGCAGCCGCTGCCCGGGTCGTCGAGAAGGAGTAGCTTGCGGTCGTGCGCCAGCCGGACGAGGTCGGCCGGCGACGGCGACTCCGTAAAGCCGACCATGCGGAAGTTGCTGGTGTGGACGCGCAGCAGCGCCGCCGTCTTGTCGCTGATGGCGGCTTCGTAGTCGGCCAGGTAGGTGCGGTTGGTCGTGCCCACCTCTACCAAACGGGCGCCGCTCTCGGCCATGATCTCCGGTATGCGGAAGCCGCCGCCGATCTCGACCAGCTCGCCCCGGGAAATGATCACCTCGCGCCCCGAAGCGAGCGCGGCGAGCGCCAGTAGCAGCGCGGCGGCGTTGTTGTTCACCGCCAGCGCCGCCTCCGCGCCGGTAAGGCGACAAAGCAGCGATTCGACGTGGACGTGGCGGTTGCTGCGCTCCCCCTGGCTGAGGTCAAACTCCAGGTTGCTGTAGCCGCCGGTGACGGCGACCATCGCCGCGATCGCCTCTGTCGAAAGGGGAGCGCGGCCCAGATTGGTGTGGATGATGACGCCCGTTGCGTTGATCACGCGTCGCAGGCTGGGTGCGATGAGGGTAGCGAGCCGTTCGATGAGGGATTCGACGATCTCTTCGTAGGTCGGCGCGCCCCGGCCGGCGGCGATGGCCGCGCGCGCCTCGCCGAGCTGCTCGCGCGCCAGCTCGACGACGATCTGCGACGCATACGCCTCGCCGGAGCGGCGCACGCGCTCATCGCTCAGCAACCGGTCAACGCTTGGCAATTGCCAGTAGGGACTGCTCACAGCCCTTCCCCTCGGTCTCGGGTATCGTTTATTCTAGCACAGGCGAGACCCCCAATCGCTTGATCCAATTTTCACTAATGGCTAACATGAGCGTACACCACACCAGGAGGCTGTCATGACGAACCTGCGTATCCCCGGACCGACCCCTTGCGCCGACAAAGCCCTGCAGGCGATGTCTCGCCAGATGATCAACCATCGCGGGCCGGAATTCGGCGCTATGCTCCAGCGCATCACCGCCGGCGTCAAGAAGGTCTTCGAGACGAAGAACGACGTCTTCATCCTTACCACCTCCGGCACGGGTGCCATGGAAACGGCCGTCGTCAACTTCCTGTCGCCCGGGGACCGCGTTCTCGTCGTATCCATCGGCGCGTTCGGCGACCGCTTTGCCGACATCGCGCAGACGTACGGCGCCGACGTGACGAAGCTCTCATTCGACTGGGGTACCGCGGCCGACCCGGCGAAGCTCGACCAGGCGCTCTCCGAGGGCCAGGGCTACAAGGCGATGCTTGTCACCCACAACGAGACCTCAACCGGCGTCACGAACCCGCTCGCGGAGCTGGCCGCCGTCGCCCGCAAGCACGACGTGCTGATAATCGTCGACGCCGTGAGCAGCCTCAGCGCCGTCCCCTGCCGCGTCGACGCTTGGGACCTCGACGTTGTCGTCACCGGCTCGCAGAAAGGCTGGATGGTGCCGCCGGCGCTGGCGATGATCTCGGTCAGCGATCGCGCCTGGAAGGCCCACGATAATGCCAAGATGCCCCGCTACTACTTCGACGTGGGCAAGGCGAAGAAATACCTGGAGACCAACCAGACACCCTGGACGCCGGCCATCTCCGTCTTCTTCGCGCTGGACGTGGCGCTGGAGATGATGCTTGCGGAAGGATTGGAGAACATCTTCGCGCGACACGAACGTGTCGGGAAGCTGACGCGCGAGGGCGCAAAGGCGCTCGGCCTAGAGCTCCTAGCCGATGAGCGATTCGCGTCGAACACGGTGTCGGCGGTAAAGGTACCGCAGGGCGTCGACGGCAAGGCGCTCGTTAAGCTGATGCGCGAGGAGTACGACACGGTCCTCGCCGGCGGTCAGGCTGCGCTTGCGGGCAAGATCTTCCGCGTCGGCCACTTGGGGCTGGTCACCGAGAAGGACATCACCGACTGCCTGGCAGCGCTGAAGCTGGCGCTGCCGCGGGTGGGTTTCGCGCCGGCCGCAGTGTGACGGCCGCAACTCCGACACGGGGAGCAAGGATGGACCGAAGGGTTCTCGTCACTGACCCCATTGCCCAGGACGGCATCGATGCCCTGGCGCCCTGCGCGCAGGTCGACGTCAAGTTGGGGATCGCGCCCGACGAGCTGATTCGCGTTATCGGCGAATACGACGCCCTAATCGTCCGCAGCGAGACGAAGGTCACGGCGGCGGTCATCGACGCCGGCAAGAAGCTGGAAGTCATCGGCCGCGCCGGCGCTGGCGTCGACAACATCGACGTAGACGCGGCGACGAAGCGCGGCATCATCGTCGTCAACACGCCGCTGGGCAACAGCATCTCCGCTGCCGAACACACGATTGCCCTGATGCTTTCGCTGTCGCGCTACATTCCCCAGGCAAACGCTACCCTCAAGGGCGGCAAGTGGGAGAGGCAGCGGTTCATGGGCGTCGAGGTGCGCGGGAAGACGCTGGGCATCATCGGGCTGGGGCAAATAGGCTCCGAGGTGGCGCGGCGGGCCCGCGGCCTAGACATGCACGTTATAGCCAACGACCCCTTTGTGTCGGAAGAGCGGGCGCAGTCGCTGATAGTGGAGATGGTTTCGCTGGAGGAGCTACTTCAGCGCTCCGACTACGTCGCCATCAACACCGCACTGACGCCTCAGACGCGGGGGCTTATCGGCGAGAAGGAGCTGCGGCTGGTCAAACCGGGAGCGCGTATCATCAACGTGGCCCGCGGCGGCATCGTCGACGAAGAGGCGCTGTACAACGCCGTCGAGGAAGGCCGGATCGCCGGCGCCGCGGTGGACGTCTTCAGCCAGGAACCGGCCGAGGACAACATCCTCTTCAAGAGCGACCGTATCATCGTAACGCCGCATCTCGGCGCTTCGACGGCAGAGGCGCAAGAACGCGTGGCGCTGGACGTTGCCGAGCAGATCGCGGCCATCTTCCGCGGCGAGCCGCCGGCCTACGCCGTGAACGCGCCGCTCGTGCCGCGGGAGACGATGGCGATCATCGGTCCATACGTCGAGGTGGCGGTGAAGACGGCGTCGCTGGCGACCCAGTTGAGCACCGGTCAGCTCGGCAGCGTCGACGTGGAGTACCTGGGCGAGATCGCGGACCACGACGTAACGCCGCTGAAGGCCGCCGTCATCAAGGGGCTACTGGAGCCAGTCAGCGAAGAGAACGTGACCATAGTCAACGCGAACCTGGTGGCGGAGCATCGCGGCCTGCGCATCAGCGAGCGCAAGGGCTCTTACGAGGGCATATTCACGAACCTCCTCCAGGTGCGGGCAACCACCAAGGAAGGCACGACTACGGTCTCCGGCACCATGGGCCACGACGGCCCGCACATCGTCCAGATCAACGAGTTCTGGGTCGATGTCTCGCCCGGCGCCGGTTACCTGCTGATCTGCGAGAATGTCGACCGGCCGGGCATGATCGGCACCGTCGG
>JBGQNJ010000099.1:0-5570 GCA_041501065.1 Dehalococcoidia bacterium | reverse complement strand
CTGGCGCGGAGGGCGATCCAGGAGTACTCACGCACCGGCTTCGATGAGACCGTGTGGGCGGGACTGGTACCCCGGATCAAGTACGTCAAGAACGACGATCATAGCTACGACTCCCTGAAACGGGAGCTCCGCGAGAACGAGCGGCTGGTCTACCTCGCGATACCGCCCTCCGCGTTGCCGGACGTCATCACCGGCCTGCACGACGCGGAGCTGTCCCAGGGCACGCGCATCGTCGTGGAGAAGCCGTTTGGGCATAACCTGGCGTCGGCGCGGGAGCTCAACCACGCCATCCACAAGGTGTTCCACGAGTCACAGGTCTTCCGCATCGACCACTATCTCGGCAAGGAGACCGTGCAGAACATCCTGGTGTTCAGGTTTGGCAACTCAGTGTTCGAGCGCGTATGGAACCGCGACGCCGTCGACCACGTGCAGTTGACCGTCGCAGAGTCTATCGGCATCGAGAGCAGGGGAGCCTACTTCGAGGAGGCGGGCATCCTGCGCGACATCGTCCAGAACCACGTGCTGCAGATGCTCAGCCTTCTCACCATGGAGCCGCCGTCGAACGTCGCCCCGGAAGCGATCCGCGACGAGAAGATCAAGGTCATCCGCGCCATGCAACCGCTCAACCCGGCGCGTACGGTGCGCGGGCAGTACGCGGCGGGCACCATCGACGGGCAGGCTGTGCCGGGCTACAGGGAGGAGAAGGACGTCTCGCCCGAGTCGATGACGGAGACGTTCTTCGCCGCGCAATTGGAGATCGACTCCTGGCGCTGGGCCGGCGTGCCGTTCTTCGTGCGCACGGGGAAGCGTCTGCCTCGTCGCGCGACCGAAATCGTCGTCCAGTTCCGCGAACCGCCGCTCTGCTTCTTCGAGGGCACCGACGTCACGCATCTGCCGTCTGACCACCTGGTGATCCGCATCCAGCCGGACGAAGGCATTCAGTTCGCATTCCTCGCGAAGAAGCCGGGACCGGAGATCAGCGTGCAGCCCGTTATGATGGAGTTCGACTACAGCAGTTCCTTCATGACCAGCCCGCCGGAAGCCTACGAGCGCCTCCTCCACGACGTCATGGTCGGCGACCACACGCTGTTCATGCGTGAGGACGCGGCTGAGCGGGCGTGGGTGGTTGTGGAGCCGGCGCTGAATACCCCGGCGCCGATCTGCATGTACCCGGCCGGTAGCTGGGGGCCGCGGGAGGCGGATCAGATCATCGCGCCGCGGAAGTGGCACCTGCACTGAGCTGACTCGTCCGACGACGTGAGCCTATGCCCCACCGGTCTTGATGACGGCCGCCCCTGAGACCTCACCGGCGGCAAGACGTCGCAGAGCCTCGTTGGCGTCTTCGAGATCGAAGAGATCGGTCTCGGTCTGGATCGGTATCGTCGCGGCCAGGTCGAGGAACTCTCGGGCGTCCTCGCGCGTGTAGTTGGCGACGCTGCAGAGGTTCCGCTCCCACCACAGCAGCTCATAGGGGAACTCGGGGATCCTGTCGAGGTGGATGGCGTTGATGGCGACGGTGCCACCGCGGTCGACGGCCCGCAGCGCTGCGACGACGACGTCGCCGGCGGGTGCGAAGGTTATAGCCCCGTCTAGCGGAACCGGCGGAAGCTCGTCGTAGGTGCCGGTCCATTTCGCGCCCAGGCGTCGTGCCCGCTGCTGCTCCCGCGCCGAGCGCGTGCAGACGTAGACTTCGCAACCCCAGTGCAGCGCGACCTGAATCGTCAGCAGGGCGGAGGCGCCGAAGCCGTACAGGCCCAGGCGGCCACCCGGCTTGATGCCCGAGCGCTTGAGCGAGCGATAGCCGATGACGCCACCGCACAGTAACGGCGCCGCCTGCAGATCGCCGAAGCCGTCGGGGAGACGCAGCGCGAAGTCGCCGCGGACGGTGACGTAATCCTCATAGCCGCCGTCGCGGTCCCAGCCTGTGAAGCGGGCCTCGGCGCAGAGGTTCTCGCGACCCGACAGGCAGCAGGCGCATTTGCCGCAGCTTCCCGCGAGCCAGCCGATGCCCGCGCGGTCGCCGATCTGCCAGCCAGCGACGCCTTCGCCCATCGCCTCGACGCACCCCACTATCTGGTGCCCGGGCACGATGGGCTGCTTCCTGGGAGGGATATCACCCTCGCATATCTGGAGGTCGGTGCGGCAGACGCCGCAGGCCGCTACCCGCAGCAGCAGCTCGCCGGCCGCCGGCTCAGGGACCGGGCGCTCCGACGGCTTCAACGGCTTGTCGCCGATCGGGGCGGGCTTTTCCAGCGACATCGCCTTCATAAGGTCAGCATAGGACACCGGAGGAGGGATGTCCAGGCGCGTCGCCGCGAGCCTCTCTCGTCGTGGCTGGCCTGGACGGCTTTAGCGGATCGCCTGAAATGTCGATAAACCGATAGTGATTGACAGCAGGCGAGCGCTTCGCATATGCACTCCGCCATCGCCAGGGACAGAGACCGACCGTCGACGAGGCGAATGATGAGGGCGAGAACTCTTGTCTCCATGCTCATACTGGCAGGGCTGGTCGCCGTAAGCTGCCGTGATGCCGCTCCAAGCGTCCCGCTGCCTCCGGCGACGCCTTTCGCGCCCGAAGTGATGGCAGAGGTGCATGAGGTCCGTGACCTCGCGGCGCAGGCGAGAGGGCTGGAGCCGGCGGTCAACATAGCCGAAGGCAGCATCACGCGCGATCAACTCAAGTCCTACTACGACGAAGTCGCCGACGTGGCCCATGAAAGCGACTCCGACGGCGAGCTCGCAGTCATGAACACGGCTATGCGGCTTATGCAGATGCTGGACCCGGGAGAGGACGCGCTTCAGGAATATACAAGCGACCTGGGCACTGATGTAATCGGCTTCTACTCCTTTGAGGACGACGAGCTCGTGATGGTCGACGATGGCGGCAGCGACTCGTCGCTCGACCTCTACGACGGCCTTGCGCTCGCCCATGAGTACGTTCACAGCTTCCAGGACGCCTCCTTCGACTTCGACCGCCTCGGCGACCTGCAGGAGAAGGAGGAAGAGGACAAGCTGAACACCGAGTACTCCGTGACCATCGACGCGCTGATGGAGGGCGACGCTCAGGCGGCTTCCATCGACTACCTCGGCTTGAGCTTAGGAGCGGACGCCGTCGACGAGTGGCTCGACAACGGCGTTGCCGAGGCAAGCATTCAGGATGATGGAAGCGGCAGCGCCCTCGACAGGATGACCATCTTCCCCTACTCGGAAGGACTTCGGTTCGTGCTCTACCTCTGGCTGAAGGGGGGCTGGGAGGAGGTCGACAAGGCATACGCCGACCCGCCCAAGACCACCGAGCAAATCATGCACCCCGACAGGTATGTGGCCGGCGATGAACCGCTGGGCTTGAAGCTGCCGGACTTGTCAGACGAGCTGGGCGACGGCTGGAAACAGACTGACGACGGCGTCTTCGGGGAGTTCGACGTTTACAACTACATCAGGACGGGTACGGATGACGATTTGAACGCGAGATCGGTCGCGGACGGCTGGAACGGCGGCCGCATGGCCGTCTACGCCCATGGATCGGACTCGGAGCGCGTCGTCCTGCACCTGGTGCTGTCATGGGACAATGACGACGAGGCGAACGAGTTCTACAGTGCCTTTCAGCTCCACGTCCAGTCTCTCGGAGATGCCCAGCATGCTCCTCTCCTCTGGACCTCCCAGGATATGCAGACCCAGAGGCTGCTCTGGGACGGCGAGAGCGAGCACATCTATGGCTGGATGGAAGACCGTATCTTTCGCGCGGTCTTCACCGTGCAGCAGGCGGACCTCGAGCAGGCTATGTCTGCGGTCGCTCCCGGCGTGACGCGAGAGACGATGCTCGCGGGTATCGAATAGCAGGCAGGTCAATCCCCCCTATCAACGGCTGGCGTCCACGGTCGCGCTCTGGACGGCCCGTTGCTCCAGCACCGCGTTCAGCTCAGCCCCGACGAGCAGGATGAACGCCGTCAGGTAGAACCAGACCAGCAGGATGACGACACTTCCGAGCGTCCCGTACGTCGAATTGTACGAGGCGAAGTGCGACACGTAGAGGCCGAACAGGTCGGTCGTGACAAGCCAGACGGCGGTGAACAACACCGTGCCCGGCAGTATTCGCCGGAACGAGAGCCTGGCGTTCGGCGCCACTCGATAGACGATGCCGGATGCGAGCAGGATAACGACGATTGCCACGGGCCACCGCACCAGTGGCAGCAGCGCCGCGGCGACTCCGCTGAGGCCCATCTTGTCGGCGATCTTGGTGCCCGACGCCTGCCAGACAACGAGGAAGAGAAACGCTGCCACGATCATGAGGCCGGCAAAAGCTGTCAGTCCAAGGGCCAGCAGGTATCTCTCCCACGCTGGACGCGTCTCGCGGACGCCGTAAGCTCGGTTCATGGCTTTCATCAGCGATCCGACACCACTTGACGCAGCCCACAGCGTGCCCACTAGGCCAACCGACAGAAGAGCCGCGTTCCGCGAGTTGACAACGCCTTCAAGCTGAGTGCGGAGGACGCTCGTGACGTCCGACGGCAGGGTATCGCCGATGGTGTTGATTATCCGGTCGGTCGGGTTCTGGATGTCGAAGATGTGGGTGACGAAGCCGGCAAGCGCGGCGAGGAATATGAAGAACGGGAACAAGGCAAGAAAGAAACGGTAGGCGAGCGCCGCGGCAAGGCTGCCGATGTCGTCGTCGCCGACCTTCTTGACGATCTGCTTCGTGACGCCCGCCGGTCCGGCGTCGGGGATTGTGATCCGCGGCAGTGTTAGCTTCGGCAGGGCCGTGGTCCTTCACGCATCGAGCGTCACGAGACGATGTCTTTTCGATGGAACCACCACCAGGCGACCAGGAGAAAGGCGATCACGTAGGGAATCTGCAGAAGTACCCCGCGGATGACTTCGCCCGTCACCATCGGATGCCGGAACAGGTCGGTCCACGCCTGCCAGTAGTGCGTGATAAGGAAGTTGCGGCTCGTTCTGAGCGGCGGGATGGCATCCAGTATCTCCGACACCACCGTAAGGCCAATGCCGCCGGAGACCGCTCCCAGGGCCGCGTCGGTGACCGTGGAAAGCATGAACGCGAAGGCGATGATTCCCGTCATGCACCAGGCGACATAGAAGGTCGACGCGACGAGACGGGCGAACGCTTCGCCCTGAGAGAGAGTCGTCAAGGAGCCTGGCGTGGTCGCAGAGGCGGAAGTGAAAGAGGGGACGACGACCGGATGCCAGCCAAAGGCAATGACTCCTCCCACAAGGCCCGTGATTGTGATAAGCAACGTCGCCACGAGGCCGAGCACGGCCACTACCCCAAGCTTGCCCGCCAGCAGGCGCCCACGTGAGACTGGCCTCACGAGAAGATAGCGCAGGCTGCCCCAACTGGCCTCTTCGGCGATGGCGCTGCCGGCAAAAAGCGATACTACGACGGGTAGAAGGAAACCGCTCATCGTCAGCAGCGACGTTATCGGCATGTTCAGGCCGGAACGGGTACCAAGGTTGAACAGGTCTATCTGGCCATTCTGCTCTTTGGGGCCGCCGCTCAGCTTAAAGGCGACGGTCGTGATGACGGGGATGGCGATCATCAGCCCGAGCGCGAG
>JBGQNJ010000098.1:0-5580 GCA_041501065.1 Dehalococcoidia bacterium | reverse complement strand
GCCCGGACAGACGTTGTTGACGAGGATGTTGTCCGGCCCCAGCTCGCGGGAGAGGGTCTTGGCGAGGCCGACGACGGCCAGCCGCGCGGAGTTGGAGAGAATGAGGCCGTCCAGCGGCTGTTTGACCGCGTAGGAAGTGATGTTGATGATCCGGCCGCCTCCCTGCTTCCTCAGGTGGGGCAACGCCGCGCGGATGGTGCGCACGGCGCTCAGGAAGTTCTGCTCGAGCGCCGCCTGCCACGCTTCGTCGGAGTGACGCTCGAAAGCGCCGAGGGGCGGCCCGCCGGCGTTGTTCACGACGATGTCCATGCGGCCGAATCGCTCCACCGTCCCGGCGACGAATCGCGCTATGTCTTCGGCGCGGGCCATGTCACAGGCGAGCGCCAGCACGTCGACGCCCGTGGCGCTTCGTATCTCGTCCGCCGCCGCCAGTAGTGGCGGTTCATTTCGGGCGCAGATGGCCACGAGACAGCCTTCGCGGGCCAGGCCCATGGCAACCGCCTTGCCGATGCCTCGACTCGCTCCTTCGACGAGAGCGACCTTTCCCCGGAGTCCGAGGTCCATGATCCCTCCTTGCTCAGTGAGTAAGGACTATAAGGCAGTTCTATCCAGGAGACCGCGGATGCGTTCCCAGATGACACGCGCAACCTCTTCGATGGGCTGCGCCGCGTCGACGACTAGCCAGCGCGACGGCTCCGCGGCGACAAGCTCGTGGAAGCCGTGGCGGACGCGTTCGTGAAACTCGCGGCTCTCTTGACCGATGGCGTCCCACTCGTCTCCATCGGACTTTCGGGCCAAGCCGGCATCGACGGAAAGATCGAGCAGGACCGACAGATCCGGACGCAGGCCGCCGGTAGCCAGCTCGCAGGCCCTTCGCACGGCTTCGAGGTACAGGCCGCGCCCGTAGCCCTGGTAGGCGATCGTCGAGTCGCTGAAGCGGTCGCAGACGACGACCGTGCCGTTCGCGAGAGCGGGCCGAATCACTTCCCAGACCAGTTGGGCGCGCGCCGCCAGGAACAGGAACAGCTCGGCGGTGGCGGTCAGATCAGACTGTGGAGGCGCAGAGGACGGACCGCTCGGCATCTTCGAAGGGCGTAGGATGATCTCGCGCAGGCGCTCCCCGACGTCCGTGCCGCCCGGCTCGCGCGTGAGAAGCACCTGGTGACCGAGACTCTGAAGGCGCTCCCGCAGCAATCGGGCCTGGGTTGTCTTCCCGGTGCCCTCGCCGCCTTCGAAGGCGATGAAGAGTCCCTTCCGTTCTGTCACCTCCGACATTCAGCGGCGGTCCTCACTCTTCCTCTTCGTCGGCCGGGGCGCCATCTTCGCGGAAGATGCGGACGCGTCTCAGGGGTTCCCGTCCCGAGCTGCGAGAGGAGAGGCTGTACTTCTGGGCAAGCTGATGCTGCAGGCGGCGAATGTAGGAGTTCTGCGGCGACAACTCTATCTCGCCGTCGCTGGCCATGACCTGCGAGATTGCCTTCTCCGCTTCTTGCAGCGCCGCGGCCACGGGGTCGAAGCGGCCCTGGTCTCCGCGAAGCGACAGCAGGCTCTGCTCCATCTGCGATATCGTGTTGCTCCTGAGGACGTAGACAGGCAACCCGCGGGCTTCGGCTTCGCGCAGGGCCTGCGGCTTGCGTCGATAGAAGGTGCGGAGCGTCATGACCACGTCGGCCTCGCCCAGGTGCTCGCTGACCGTCGCCGGCGAAGCCGTCTGGTGGATGGCCTGTTCCAGCCGCTTCCGCGATATGCCGAAGGGATAGACCCGGCGGGTGAGGCTCGATGGCCGGACCGGCTGCGGCGTGCCCCAGGTCTCCAGGTCGGCTTCTTCTCCATGCAAGTCAGCCGCGGACAGGCGCCGGACCTTCCCCTCCGAATCGAGCTCACGCACCTCTGCCGGCACCTGGTAGCCGCGCAGGATGGCGTCGACGGTCTCCGCGACGTTCGGGTGGACTGCTACTCTATCGAACGTCTGTATCTCAACTACCACGTCGAAGGAGGGCGGCGCCTTTCGTTCGAGGATGGACTTCTGTGTGCCGCGGCGTCGCGCCTCTTCATCGCCGAGGGTAACCGACTGGATGCCGCCGACGAGGTCCGCCAGTGTCGGGTTCATCATCAGGTTCTCCAGCATGTTGCCGTGGGCGGTCGCGACGAGCTGGACGCCCCTTTCGGCGATGGTGCGGGCGGCGGCAGCCTCCAGCTCGGTGCCAATCTCGTCGATTACGATGACCTCCGGCATGTGGTTCTCCACCGCTTCGATCATCACCGCGTGCTGCTGGTTCGGCGTCTTGACCTGCATGCGACGGGAGCTGCCGATTGCCGGATGCGGGATGTCGCCGTCGCCGGCGATCTCGTTCGACGTATCGACGATGATGACGCGCTTGTTCATGTCGTCGGCGAGGACGCGCGCGACCTCGCGGAGCATCGTCGTCTTGCCTACGCCCGGCCGGCCGAGTAACAGCGTGCTCTTGCCGGTGCGGATGATATCCTCGATGACGCGTATTGTGCCGAAGACGGCGCGCCCGACGCGGCAGGTAAGCCCGACGATGCGTCCGCGTCGATTCCGTATGGCGGAGATGCGGTGGAGGGTGCGTTCGATGCCGGCGCGATTGTCGTCGCCGAACTCGCTGACCCGCGCCACCACGTGGTCGATGTCCTCCTCGCTAACCTCGACGTTGCTCAGGATCACCTCTCGGCCGGGATAGCGGGCCTCCGGGAGGCGTCCCAGGTCAAGCACGACCTCGAGCAAATCATGATTGTCGGGTTGTTGCATTAGGGACGCGCTGATGTGAGGGGGCAGCATTTCCACGAAAGCATCGAGGTCGTCGGTGATCTGTTTTTCCACCGTTTCCTCCCCGGATTGGCGCACCGTCATGTCCTAGACGGCCGGCGCCAGTTGCGGCGCCTTCACCGTGACCGCCGTCCTCATCACGAGAGATGCGAACTCTGGCCCCCGCTCGAAGCCGCGTCGCAGGATACCGTGGATGAGGCCGGACGCGGAGTTGGAGACGAGGGTCATGGTACGCTTGCCCCCGATCTGCCCAAGAGCGACATCGAAGAGCGCCTCCCGCGACGGTTCAGAGGGATCGATCAGGAGTTCGAAGTTGGCGCAGTCGCCGTCGATCGCGGAGCGGTACCAGGCAGCGACGTGGCCGTCGCGCTCGGCAAGCTGCTGCGATACGCGTCCGACCAGCCAGCTCCGGTCCTGGGCCGCTTTCCACTCCCCGAACGTCGCGGCCTCGGCCTCCCGCACCTGCTCAGGCGTGCAGGCCTTGTACAGCTCGAAGAGGGCGGGCTCGTCGGCGCGGGCCACCTTGCGAAAGCTCGGAAGCGCGTCGAGATGATGAGGCAGAGTCCCGGGCGCAGCGGATGAAAACAGCGTCTCATGCTGGTAGGCGCAGAATCCCAGCCTGCGCGCCAGGGCCAGCACCGAGCTTCCGGACGATAGCCGCAGGAACACCCTCTCGACATGGGCGCGCGCGGCGTCTTTCAGGGCCTGGTCCAGCAGGCCGAGGCAGATGGAATCGTCATCCTCCGCGGCGTTTATCACGCAATCGAGCTCCCAGACACTCTTGGAGCCGCGGCGTCGCGCCGATACGAGGCCGCGCAACGTCGCTCCCCTGATGCTGATCCAGGTATGGCAGCCGGTCGCGAATGAGAACCACTGCTCGAGAGCACGCTCCAGGGGGTGCGGCGCGGCGTCGGTCTTGCCGATTCGAGAGCGGGTCTTCGCCTCGTTGGGATATACCCGCCCATCGAAGGACACGAGGGCGACGAGGTCGGTAGGCCGTACTGCTCTAGGACGCGTCATGACGTCGTCAAAGCAATGCTTTCGGTTCTTGCGGCATTGGCTCCGGCCGCCGCGACGATCTGGACGAAGTAGTTGTGAAAGCGAAGGTCGGCGGTGAGCTCCGGGTGAAACGACGTCGCCAGGGCATTGTCCTGCCGGACCGCGACGACAGTCCCGCCGTCGACCTGAGCCAGCCGGCTCACCTCCGGCCCTACGTCTGTGACAACGGGTGGCCGGATGAATACGGCGCGAAATGGCGGCCCACCCAGGGCGGGCACCTCGATCTCCGTCTCGTAGCTGTCCACCTGGCGACCCCAGCCGTTGCGTTCGACAGCGATGTCGATTGCCGCCAGAGTCGGATGGGGCATGGCCGTCGAATGACGGGCCAGAAGTATCATGCCGGCGCAGGTTCCCCATACCGGGAAGCCGGACGCGATCATTCGCGACAGGGGAGCGAAAAGCCCGTATTCCTTCAGCAGGTGGCTGATGGTGGTGCTCTCGCCGCCGGGTATGACGAGGCCGCGCAGTCCTTCCAGGTCTTCCGGAAGCCTCACTTCGGGCGCGGGCACGCCCAACCGGCGGAACGCTTCGACGTGTTCTGCAAACGACCCCTGGAGGGCAAGCACGCCGATACGCATCGTGCCTGTGTGCAAGCTACCAGCCTCTGGTCGCGAGGAGTTCGCTTTCCGGGATATCCTTTATGTCGATACCGGTCATTGCCTCGCCCAATCCCTTGGACACCTCGGCGATGATCTTGGGGTCCCTGTAATGAGTGACGGCCTTGACGATCGCGGCGGCGCGCCGTGCCGGGTCCTCTGACTTGAAGATGCCTGAGCCGACGAAGACACCTTCGGCGCCGAGATGCATCATTAGGGCAGCGTCGGCGGGCGTTGCCACACCACCGGCGGCGAAGTTGACCACCGGCAGGACGCCGGTCTCGTGGATCTCTTTCACCAGGTCGTAGGGCGCTGCCAGGGCCTTTGCCTCGGCCATAAGCTCATCTTTGGACAGGCTCTTGATGCGCCGGATGCCGCCCTGGACGGCCCGCATGTGGCGCACCGCCTCGACGATGTTGCCCGTGCCGGCCTCGCCCTTGGTGCGAATCATCGCGGCGCCCTCGCCGATGCGTCGCAGCGCCTCGCCCAGGTCGCGGCAGCCGCAGACGAAGGGGACGGTGAAGTCGTGCTTGTCCACGTGATGCGACTCGTCGGCGGGAGTGAGCACTTCGGACTCGTCGATGTAGTCCACGCCGAGAGCCTCAAGGACGCGGGCCTCGACGGAGTGACCTATGCGGCACTTTGCCATGACGGGGATGGTGACTGCTTCCATGATGCGCTGAATGACGCCTGGGTCAGCCATCCTGGCGACCCCGCCCGCGGCCCTGATGTCGGCCGGGACACGCTCCAGCGCCATGACGGCGCAGGCTCCCGCCTCTTCGGCGATCCTGGCGTGCTCGGGCGTGACGACGTCCATGATTACGCCGCCCTTTAGCATCTGAGCGAGCCCCTTTTTCACGGCCCAGGTGCCCTTATCTTCAGCCATCGCGTCGATAGACCTCCTAGTCAGCAGGACGTTTGTACGGCTAAATTGTACTACCAGCATCAGGGGTCACGCAACTTGACTGATAGTTCGTGTACGTAGCGTGCTGTCGTTGGAGCGGGCGCACGGCCGCTTGGCCCAATTTGACACGGGCAATCTTCGGGCTTAGAATCGATTTGTCGGTGGCGCAAGCGCCGCAACTTCTCAGAGGAGTGTTGACGAACCTCGTAGGGAGCGAGGTTCAACTTTTTGCG
>JBGQNJ010000097.1:0-5581 GCA_041501065.1 Dehalococcoidia bacterium | reverse complement strand
TACCCCTGCGTCTGCTGTCCGAAGTCAGATTGGCGGTGGAGGAGATGGAAGCTATCCGGCTGAAGGACCTGGAGGGACTGGAACAAGAGGAGTGCGCGCAGAAGATGAGCATCTCCCGCCCGACCTTCCATCGCGTCCTGAAGGCAGCCCGCCAGAAGGTCGCGGATGCGTTCATGAATGGTAAGGCGATTCGAATTGAGGGCGGCAACTTCGCCGTGCCGGGGCAGGAATTCCGCTGCATCCCGCACGGACACGCCTGGCAGATCGCTGCCGCGCCGGCGACGCGCACCCATCCCCTTGCCTGCCCGACCTGCGGCAGCGCGCGCGTCCTACCGGTCGCAGCGCGTGCCCTGCATCCTGGTCGACGAGGCCAAGGGCCTGGCGGCGGTGGCTGGGGAAGAGAAGGCGGATAGGAAGCATAGCAGAGATGTGCCAAAACGAAGTGAAATCGGCACTCCACGCGAGACAAAATGGCTAGGAGGTAACAAAATGCCATTCGGTAACAGAAAAGGACCACAGGGCCAGGGGCCCAGGACGGGCCGCGGCGCAGGGTATTGCGCGGGCAACAACGGTCCCGGGTACTTGAACGCTACCATGATGCGCTTGAGGCGCGGCATCGGACGCGGCGGTCGAGGCCTGGGATTGCCATTCGCTTGGAGAACCGGCCGCCCGGCTGGGAGACCGCGATGAGGATCGCGGTCGTATCCGACGACGAAGCCACGATTAGCCGGCACTTCGGTCGCGCGCCTTACTATATAGTGGTCACAATCGACGACGGGAAGATCATCGGTAGAGAGACACGCGCAAAGGCAGGCCACAATACTTTCGGCGCCTGCGACTGCCATGCTGCGCCGGGAGAGCCGCACGGCCAGGGAGAGCACTCCGAGACAAAACACCAGATCATGGCGGACACGATTGCCGATTGTGACGTTCTCATCAGCGGTGGAATGGGTTGGGGAGCGCACGAAAGCCTGAAGAGGCGCGGCATCAAGCCCGTGATCACCGACGTGTGCGGTGTAGCCGAAGCCGCGCTCGCGTACTGGGGCGGCACGCTGCCCAACCTGACGGAGCGCCTGCACTAGTGATCACTTCTGAATGTAGGAGCCCTGCCCGAGGTAACGCACGAGTCGCTCCGAAAGCTCCTCTGGAGAGCCCTCGATCAAGCCGCCTTCGCGCTCGCGCACCCCACCACTGATGGCCATCATCCAGCGCTCTTCCGGAGGTAGGTCGTTGCCTGGGTCGACCAGGCCGCGTGGATCAGGCGGCGGCCGTCGCAACGCGGTCACTTGTAGAGTCGCCGCTGCCTGTCCGATATCGCTTGGGTTTAGCCCCAGCTCTGCCATGCCCCAACAGGGAATCGACGCCGATCGAGAATGAAGTCTCGAGCGAAGAGTCGGATAGCGGGGCACGTTCGCCCCGGTCGCGACCGTTATGAGCGCCGGCAGAGGCGTTCTTTCGACGACGCGATAGCCTCCGCCGGTTCGCCGCTCTGTCAGCAGGCAATCCCCGTCAGGCGCGACTTCCACAGTCGAGACCCTGTCTACCATCGGTAATCCCAGCAGCTCGGCCAGTTGCGCGCCTACCAGCCCGCCACTGCCGTCGAGTGAGAGCTCGCCGCAGAAAACGACATGCGCGTTCGCCTTCGTCGCGGCCGCCGTCAGTATCCGCGCCGTCCCCAGACAGTCCGAACCGACGAAGGCGTCATCCCACAGTCGCACCGCGTCGTCTACGCCCTGGGCGATAGCTTCCCGCAGCGCGACCTCCTGGAACGCGGGCCCAACGCTTACGGCGAGGACACGGCTCCCCGGCCTTGCGTCCCGAAGCGCGAGGCCGGCCTCAAGGGCGTTGGCGTCCGCTGGATTCAGGACGTGAGGTAGCGCTGCCTCTTCGACGACGAGAGCGCCTCCCTCGATTTCGACGGGCGCCTGTCCATCGACGACGCCTGTGACGCAGGCAAGGATCGTCAGACCCATGAGTCGCCTTCCTGTACGCGCTTCAACACCTCACCGTTGCCCGCGCCTTCGAGCTTCTCCAACACCTGCGGGATGACCTCGTGGACGTCGCCGAGAATAGCGACGTCGGCGATCTTGAAGATGGGGGCGCTCTTGTCGCTATTAATCGCGATCACCGACATCGCGTCCTTCATTCCAACGACGTGGTGCGTTGCTCCAGAGATACCGCAGGCAATATAGAGGCGCGGCGCAACCGTCTTCCCGGAAAGGCCTACCTGCCTGTGCGCCGGGACCCAGCCAGCATCCACGGCCGCTCGGCTCGCTGCCAGGGCACCTCCCAACTTACGCGCCAGCCTATCCAGCATGGCGAACCCGTCCGGCCCGCCGACACCTCTGCCGCCGGCGACGATGACTTCTGCGCTCATCAGGTCCATCTCGCCCGGCGGATCACGGACCTCCGCGTCGACCTGCACGCGGCAATCGTCGAGACGGGCAATCGGATCACTTCCGCCTCGCAAGGCGTGCGGAGCGCTTTCCGTAGCCGGGTTGAAAGGTAGCGATCTGAGGGATCGATCGGCAGACTACCCTGGCCGATAGCCTTCCCCCGTAGACCGGTCTACTCACCAGAAGGTGCCCATCGCCGTCAATGTCCAGCTTCGTGCACTCCGACGCTACGCCGACGCCCAGCCTCGCGCCGAGCCTTGCGGCGAGTATCCGCATCGTTCGGTAGGAGGGGAACAGGATGATGCGTGGTTCGTGCTGCCGAACGGCGGCTTGCAGAAGGGGCAAACAGATGTCGGGATGACAATCCGAAGGGCCGGGGTCCTCGCAGAGGTAGGCGATCTGCGATCCGCGAGCGCCGAGCGTCGCCGCAATGGATTCGTTCGCATTGCCCAGGGCAACGGCGGCCAGCGAGGCGCCCAGGCGATCGCTCAGCGCCCGTGCCTCCCGCAGCAGCTCCAGCGACGCGTCATCGACCTCGCCGCCCTTGAGGCCAACGACGACCCAGACCTCCGCCTTCTCTTCCCCGTTCACGCACCGATTATACGCCTCGATGTTGATTCGAAATGCCCCCGCTTCGCCTAGCAACAAGACATAATTGACCGGAGTCGATAGTGCTCATAGAATTCGAGTCACCGGTCCGCTGAATGCGCTGTCGTGAGGAGGCATAGAATGACGCCCCCAACTCCCGAGCTAAAGCATCTGTTCACGCCCCTGAAGATAGGCGCCTTCACCGTGAAGAACCGCATCGTGAGCACGGGCCATCTGAGCAACTTCGCGGTCCAGGGGCTCCCTTCCGAACGCCACTTCAACTACTGGGTCAACAAAGCGCGAGGCGGCGTCGGCCTGATAGTGACGGAGGACCAGGCGGTGCACCCCAGCGGCGGCTCCGAGCCGTTTGTCATCCAGGCCTATCGCGACGAATGCGTCGAGCCGTTCCGGCGGATCACCGCCGCCGTCCACGAACATGGCGCGAAGATGGTCGCGCAGCTCTTCCATCCCGCGAGCAACTTCTTCTCAAATCGCGAAGAGGGCCTGCCGCTGTGGTCCGCCGGGCCAGTGTCGGCCAACTTCAACGTCGAGTCGACGCACGAAATCGACCGCGACGAGATCCAGGAGGTTATCGATAGCTTCGCTTCCGGCGTGGTCCGCATGAGGGAGGCCGGGCTGGACGGCGTCGAGCTGATGGGCGCGCACGGTTTCCTGATGGAGCAATTCCTGTCGCCGCGGACGAATCGCCGGACCGACGAGTACGGCGGTTCCGAAGAGAACCGGATGCGGTTCGTGAAGCAGCTGATGGCCACAGTTCGGCAGGCAGTGGGACAGGACTTCACTGTGGGAATGAGGATCAGCGGCGACCAGCTCCAGCGCGGCGGCCTCACGCTCGACGACATGAAGCGCATCTGCGGCTCTCTCGCGGATACCGGCAACATCGACTACTTGAGCGTGTCGATCGGCATGGGCGGGGCGATCATCCCACCGATGTACGTCGCGTCCGCCGCCTTCGTCTACCTGACAGCCGGCATCAAAGAAGAGGTCGACATACCGGTCTTCTGCGCCGGACGCGTCGTCGACCCGATCAAGGCGGAAGACATTCTCGCGAAGAACCAGGCCGACATGGTGGCGATGACCCGCGCCTGCCTCTGCGATTCCGAGCTGCCGAACAAGGCGCAGGAGGGCCGGCTGGAAGATATCCGCTACTGCATCGGCTGCAACGAGGGCTGCTGGGGAAGATCGGCACAGAAGCTCCCCATAACCTGCGCCATTAACCCGTCCGCGGGCCGCGAAGAGGAGATGAAGATAACGCCGGCGTCTGCCAAGAAGAAGGTCATGGTGATAGGCGGAGGGATCGCCGGCATGGAAGCGGCGCGGGTCGCAGCTCTGCGCGGCCACGCCGTCGCCCTCTACGAGCGAGGCAGCGAGTTGGGCGGGCAGCTTCTGATAGCCGCACGCGCTCCCGGCCGACAGGACATGGCGGAGCCCGTCCGCTACTACCGACGCCAGTTCGAGCTGCTGGGCGTCGACGTGCACCTGGGGACGGAGGTGACGCCGGAGCTGGTCGAACGGGAGGCGGCGGACGCCGTGATCGTCGCGACCGGAGGTATCGCTGCCTGCGGGTCTTTCCCCGGTTCAGACAACTCGAATGTTGTGCTGGCGAGGGACGTCTTGTCGGGGAAGGTGGAGGTCGGCAACAAGGTGGTGGTCCACTCAATGGACCGCTCGACCGAAGGCTTCACAACCGCTGACTTCCTCCTGGAGAGCGGGCATGAGGTCGAGCTCCTCATACCTCACCCAATAGCGCCGTTGGCGACTGAACCGATAACGTTCGGCTTCATCATGACCCGGATCGCTCGCGCAGGCGGCAAGATCACGATGGGGCTCGATATCGCGTCCTTCGACGGCAGCGGCCTGATGCTGGGCGGCGTTTTCGGCGGCAACGTCCAGTCGCGCGAAGGCATCGACACGATCGTCGTATCACGCGGCAGCAAGGCCAACGACGCGCTCTACAAGGCGCTCAAAGGAAGAGTGAAGGAACTCTATTTAGTCGGGCAGGCATTGGCGCCGCGCAAAATGCTGGAGTCGACGCTCGACGCCCTCCGCGTCGCCCGCACGATCTAGTAGCGACGGCTCCCGCCTTTCGCCATCGTCGGCGCGTTAACCGCGTCCAAATCGCCAGAACGGGCCGGTCTTCCCCAGCTTGATCAGGATGCCCACCCATTCGCGCGCTAGTTCCGGTATGCGCAGCAAGTAATCAGGCGAAGGCTATGTTGTCGGCTCCAGCGCTCTTGCATTCTTTGGCTGTGGCTCGGGCTTCTTTGGGTAGGCCAGCCACACGCCCTCGAGAGTTGGCTGCGAGTATGCCCGAGGCAGATCCAGCAGGTCCGGGTGCGGGTCGCGCTCCAGAGCGAGCAGGCCGAGCCGCCTGCGCGCGCGCTCCAGTGATGGGAATATGCCAACGGGCCGACTGCCGCCGTCCCAGTAGACGAAGTCAATCTGAACTCGCATCGAACGGGGGTGCCCTCCTGTATTCTCCGGCCAGTCCCTTGCCGATCTATGCTCTACCCTGCCCCGTGTGGATGTTGTGTTAGATCTGTTGAAGTATCCAGGAGCTGGGTAGAGTGAGCCCG
>JBGQNJ010000096.1:0-5604 GCA_041501065.1 Dehalococcoidia bacterium | reverse complement strand
GAAGCCGAAGGAACTTGAGCTCCTCACGTTCTTCCTGCGAAACCGCGGCCGGGCCTTCACCCGCGAGCAGTTGCTCGACCAGGTCTGGGGATACGACTTCGTCGGTGGGACGCGCACCGTGGATGTCCACGTCAATTGGCTGCGACAGAAGATAGAGGTCGAGCCGGCGAAGCCCACCCGACTCGTCACCGTCCGTGGGACCGGCTACCGCTTCGATGGCTAACATGCTGGGTAGTATCCGACTTCGCATCGCCTCTTACGTCCTCCTGATCATTGCCGCTTTCGCCGCGCTCGGCTTCTTCGTCGTTCGCGAGGTGGATGCCGACATGCGCTCGAATACCGAATCGTACCTCACGACGGAAGCCCAGATCGTCGCCAACTCCGCGCGTCCCCTCCTCGAGGCGAACGCCCCGCAATCGAGCTTCGACGCCCTGGCGAAGCAGGTCGGCGCGGGGGTCGATACGCGCGTCACCATCATCGCACCAGACGGCACCGTCCTGGGCGACTCCGAGGCCGACCCCGCGACGATGGAGAACCACGCCGGCCGTCCGGAGGTGCGCGATGCGATGCAGTCGGGCTTTGGCAAGAACGTGCGCAGCAGCGCGACACTTAATGTCAACTTCAGCTACGTCGCGCTGCGTGTCGATGTGCACGGCTCGCCGGCAGCCGTTGTGCGCGTGGCGCGGCCGCTCTCCGCAATTGACGCGACGCTGTCCAGCATCACGCGCTCGCTGCTCATCGCCGTCGTGGTGACCGGCGCAATCGCCGCGCTGCTGAGCCTGATCATCGGCAGCACTATTATCCGTCCGTTGGGTGCCCTCGCGAATGCAGCGCGCGGCGTCGCCCGAGGCGACCTGACGCGTCGAGTGAAGCCACGCCCCACCGGAGAGATCGGCGAAGTGGCTGACGCCTTCAACCAGATGGCGCAGAACGTCGAGAGTCTTGTCGACGCGGTCTCCGAGGAGCGCAGCCGCCTGACGGCCGTGCTCGATAGCGGCAGCGACGCCGTCCTAGCCGTCGACGCCGAGGGGCGCGTCACCTTTGCCAACCGCGCCGTCGAATCGCTGCTTCAGCGCCGCGCGCAAGAAGCCGTCGGCAACCCTTTCGTGTGGGTCATGCCGGAAGACCAGATTGTCCAGGCCCTGCGCGACGCTCGCCAGACCGGCGAAAAACAGAACCTCGTCATCGAACGGCCGAAAGGGCGCTTCCTTCAGGTCTCCACGGCCCCGATTGCCGGCGGCGGCGATTGGGTCACGCTGGTCGTGTTCCACGACGTCACCGAGGCGAAGCGGGTCGAGAACACGCGCCGCGACTTCATAGCAAACGTCTCCCACGAGCTGCGGACACCGCTCGCCTCCATCAAGTCCGTCGTTGAGACGCTGCAATCCGGCGCCCTTGAGGACAAGGCCATCGCACAGGACTTCCTCTCGCGCGCAAACACGGAGGTCGACCGGCTGGTCCAGATGGTGACGGAGCTGCTTGAGCTGTCGCGGCTAGAATCGGGGCAGGCGCCACTAGCGAGAGAGCAGGTCGAAGTCGGGCCGATGCTTGAACAGGCTGTGGAGCGAATGCGCCCTCAGGCCGAGAGGAAGGCGCTCGAAGTCACCCTGGAAATCGCGCCGAATCTGCCCTCGATTGTCGGCGACGCGCAGCGGCTGGAGCACGCGACGGTCAACCTGCTCGACAACGCCATCAAGTTCACGCCGGAAGGCGGCGCGGTCCGAGTTTCGGCGCGACTGGTCGACGGCACCGTTCAAATCGAAGTCGAGGATACCGGCGCCGGCATCTCCGCCGAGAAGCTGCCGCGCATCTTCGAGCGCTTCTACAAGGTCGACCGCGCCCGCGGCGATCGCGGCACCGGCCTTGGGCTGGCTGTCGTCAAGCACACCGTCGAGGCGCACGGCGGCACGATCAGCGTTCGCAGCCGGGAAGGCCACGGCTCGGGGTTCACTATCACACTCCCTCTGGGCGAATCCCCTCAAACCTCGTAGCTCCTCGAAAACGTTTACATCCCGTTAACCTGCGTTGAGGTGGCGTTAATCCGCCTTCGTTACGCTGGAGCCGAGATGATCGATCAGCGTGTGATATGGGATGCAAAAGACACTGTCAGTGAGAGCAAGGGGCTCGGACCGGTCATCCCGGGAGGTCAGAATTCTCAGACGGTGGGCCGCCCGACTACAACGCCTCGCGAAGGAACGACGAAACCGCTGGCTGCCGCTGGCCATTGCCGCCCTCCGAGATTCGGGACTAATGGATCGAAAGGAAGAAGAGAAGTAGTGGGAACAGTGCTGATGTTTAGCGCTCCTGACGTCGGAGGAGATCTGGGCGACGAGCGAGAGCGCGCCTACTCCCTGGCGCGTGAGCACCTTCTGCGCGCTCGTGGTCGCGCGGTCTTCGAGCTGCTATCCAGCCTTGGCAATGCCAGCAGCCCGTCGGAAGTCCGCGTCGGATTACGAGCGGCAGCGCTTCTCCGAGAGAGCGTTGGCCTTTCGCCCCTGTCCGTTTCGTCGGCCGGTATCTTCGATTATTCGACAGACGGCGGTCGGGGGGGACCGGCCTGAGACGATAAGCAGCACTATTGTAGTAGCAGGAGGAAACGTTGTTGACGGAACCAAGAAAGATGAAGACATGGCGAGGCGCACGAATGGCCCTCGCATTCACCGCAGTGCCGGCCGCAATCGGAGCGGCCATTCTTCTGTCCGCCTGCGGCGGAGGCGGCGGCTCCGGCTCGGCGCCCACGACCACCGGCAACTCCCCGACGTCGCAATCGACCCGGACGGCCGGGCAGAGCCCATGCCCGCCCGGGGGCTCCGCGACCAGCCTGACGGGCGCCGGCGCCAGCTTCCCGTACCCGCTCTACTCTAAGTGGACGTCGCAGTTCGACAAGCAGTGCAGCGTCCAGATCAACTACCAGTCGGTTGGCTCGGGCGCGGGCATATCGCAGATAACGCAGAAGACGGTTGACTTCGGCGCTTCCGACGGTATCATGACGGACGACCAGGTCAAGGCCGCCGAGGCCGCGGGAGGTCCTATCCTGCACATCCCGATGACGAGCGGCGCCGTCGCGGTCATTGTCAACCTGCCCGGCGTCGACCAGGGCCAGCTCAAGCTCACGCCTGACGTCCTCGCGAGCATCTACTTGAAGAACATCAAGAAGTGGAACGACCCCGCCATCACCCGGTTGAACCCGGGGGTTAGCCTTCCGAGCAGTGACATCGCCGTCGTCCACCGCTCCGACGGTTCCGGCACGACGTTCATCTTCACCAACTACCTCAGCAAGGTGAGCTCGGAATGGCAGAGCACGGTCGGCAACGCGACGAGCGTCCAGTGGCCGGGCGACATCGGAGGCGAGAAGAACGACGGCGTGGCGCAGCAGGTCAAGCAGATCCAGGGCGCAATCGGCTACGTCGAGCTTGCCTACGCTATCCAGAACAACCTGACGTGGGCGTCGATGCAGAACAAGTCGGGCAAGTATGTCGAGCCTACCCTGGACTCGACGACTGCCGCCTCGACCGGCGTGACCATACCGGACGTCACGAAGGTGATGATCACCGACTCGTCGAACCCGAACGCCTACCCAATCGTCGGCTTCACCTGGATACTCGCCTACGTTAACCAGCCCGACCAGGCGAAGGGCGAATCGCTGGTTTACTACCTCTGGTGGTCAATCCACGACGGCCAGCAGTACTCGAAGGACCTGCTCTACGCGCCGCTTCCTTCGGACGTGGTGAAGAAGGCGGAGGCGGAGATCAAGTCCATCAGCTACCAGGGGCAGTCGCTGCTGCAACTGCCTTAGCAGGAGCAACGGATGGGAGCAGCGACAGGCGAGTCCATCGGCGCAAACAGGAGGGGTCTCCTCGCTTCATGGAGGAGGGCGCGCTTCGGCGACGTCCTCTTCCGCGTTATCGTCGCGGCGTTCGGATTGTCGGTGCTGGCGCTGGCGGCGCTGATGCTGTGGCAGCTCTTCTTCGAGTCGCGCGAGTCGATCAGCACTTTCGGCTGGGGCTTTCTTACCGGCACGCACTGGGACTCGGTGAACCGCGTCTTCGGAGCCGCGCCAGCCATCTACGGGACGATCGTCAGCTCGCTGATAGCAGTCGTGCTCGCGGTGCCGATCAGCCTCGGCGCGGCAATCTACCTTTCGGAGATGGCGCCGCCCTGGCTGCGACACCCCGCCTCGTTCCTCGTCGAGAGCCTGGCGGCAATACCGAGCGTCGTCTTCGGACTGTGGGCGATTTACGTGCTGGTGCCCTGGATTCGAAATCCGGTTGAGAAGGTCCTCGGCGACCATGTGGGGTTTCTGCCGCTGTTCAGCGGGCCGCCCTTCGGCGTAGGCATGCTGGCAGCCGGGGTCGTCCTGGCGATCATGGTCCTGCCCATCATCACGGCAATTGCGCGGGATTCGTTGCTGGCAGTGCCATCGTCGCAGCGAGAGGCGATGCTGGCGCTGGGCGCGACGAAGTGGGAGATGATCAGCCGCGCCGTGCTTCAGTACTGCCGCTCCGGGCTGGTGGGGGCTGTCCTCCTGGGCCTGGGACGCGCCCTCGGGGAGACGATGGCCGTGACGATGGTCATCGGCAAGACGTATGACATCAACACCTCGTTGTTCGCGCCCGCGAGCACGGCGGCGAGCCAGATCGCCAGCGAGTTCAGCGAGGCCAGCTTCAGCCTCTACACGTCGGCGCTTATGGAGCTGGCGCTGATACTCCTGGGCATCACTCTTCTCGTAAACGTCGCCGCCAGGCTGCTGGTCTGGCGAATAGCGCGGTCTCCGGAGGCGATCAGGGAATGAGCGCGATAACACACGCAAGACGAAAGTGGACGAACACCGTCATGCTGGGCCTCTGCACGACCGCCGCATTCGCGGCAATCGGGGTCCTGGCACTTATCCTAGGCTACGTCTTGTTCAACGGCATCAGCTATATCAACTTTGACTTCTTCACGCAGCTGCCGAAACCTGCCGGCGAGTCCGGCGGCGGCGTGTCGAATGCGATTGCGGGGTCGCTCCTGACGGTCGGCATAGCCGCTGCCATGGGCATACCGTTCGGCATCGGCGCCGGTGTATTCGTCGCGGAGATGGCGGGCCCGAGGCTGGCCGGCATCATTCGCTTCACGGCAGACGTCCTGACGGGCGTGCCGTCGATTGTCGTCGGCATAGTCGTCTACTCGTGGGTTGTGCTGAAGATGGGCCACTTCTCGGCCCTTGCGGCGGGCATCGCGCTGGCGATCATCATGCTGCCGATCATGGCGCGCTCCAGTGAGGAGATGCTGAAGCTGGTGCCGCAGTCGCAGCGGGAGGCGGCCCTGGCGCTGGGTGTGACGCGCTGGCGGACGATATTGAGCATCGTCATTCCGGCTGCACGCCGGGGCTTGATCACCGGCGGTCTTCTCGCCGTCGCCCGCGCTGCTGGCGAGACGGCGCCTTTGCTCTTCACCGCCCTTGGAAACCAATTCTGGAGCCTGAGCATCGCCGGCAAGCCAGTTGACGCCCTTCCCCTGCGGATCTACCAGTACGGGACCGGTCCCTACAACCAACAGCATCAACAGGCGTGGGCGGCCGCCTTCGTGCTCGTGGCAGTTGTATTCTGCATCAGTCTCCTGTCG
>JBGQNJ010000095.1:0-5644 GCA_041501065.1 Dehalococcoidia bacterium | reverse complement strand
GGCATGATTCGACAGGAAATTGCCAGGCTCGTGTCGGAGGCTGCGCAGGAGGCCCGCGAAGCCGGCGCCCTGCCGTCGGTCGCGCTGCCGGACGTCGAGATCGAGAGGCCGCAGCGGCCCGATCACGGCGACTACGCGACGAGCCTCGCCCTGCGGCTGGCGCGAGTCGCCGGCGCGAAGCCGCTGGACCTGGCGCAGGAGATCGCGCGTCACGTCAAGCCCCACGAGGCCGTCGGCGACGTCAGCGTTGCCGCGCCCGGCTTCATTAACTTTCGCCTAAGCGAGTCGTGGCTGGCGCGCCAGGTCGATGAGATACGCGCCGCTGGCGACGAGTTCGGGTCAATATCGCTGGGCGGCGGCAAGAGCTTCCAGGTGGAGTACGTCAGCGCCAACCCAACCGGGCCATTGCACGTCGGCAACGGGCGCTGGGCCGCCATGGGCAGCACGCTGGCGAACGTCCTCGCGGCCGCCGGCTATCGCGTTCAGCAGGAGTACTTTGTCAACGACATGCTGACGCAGGTGGAGACGTTTGCGCGGACGTTATATGCCCGTTATCAGCAGCTCTTCGGCGTCCCCGCCGAGATACCCGCCGACGGCTACCCGGGCGAATACGTCATCGACCTTGCAGAGGAGATACGCGCCGAGCACGGCGACCGCTTCCTCGGACCGCGCGAGTTCGGGCCGGACCCGCCGCCGGAGTTCCGCACGATAGGCATTAGCAAGATGCTCGACGCCATAGCGGCGGACCTGACGGAGGTGCGCGTCACCTTCGACGTCTGGTACCGCGAGTCCAGCCTGTACGGCCCGGACAGTCGCTACGAGAAGGCGATGGCCCTCCTGCGCGATCGCGGCTACGTGACGCAGAAAGAAGGCGCTGTCTGGTTCACGAGCAGCGTCCTGGGCGAGGACAAGGACAACGTCCTCGTGCGCTCGACGGGAAATCCCACTTACTTCGCATCGGACATCGCTTACCACTACGATAAGTTCCTCATTCGCGACTTCGACCGCGTGGTCAACATCTGGGGCGCCGACCACCAGGGCCACGTTTCGCGGCTGAAGGCGGCGCTGGCGGCGATGGACGTCGACCCGTCGCGGCTGGACGTGATCATCGGGCAGCTCGTCACATTGCATCGCGGCGACGAGGTCGTGCGCATCTCCAAGCGGGCGGGCGAGATCGTAACGTTGCGCGAGGTCGTCGACGAGGTCGGCGCCGACGCCTGCCGTTTCTTCTTCCTCACGCGCTCCGCGGACGTCACCGTCGACTTCGACCTGGAGCTGGCAAAGCAGCGCAGCGCCGAGAACCCCGTGTACTACGTCCAGTACGCCAATGCCCGCATCGCCGGCATCCTCAACCTGGGACTGGAGCGTGGCGTCAACTACTCGGACGGCGACGTGGGACTGCTAACGCACCCCGCGGAGCTGGCGCTAATCCGCAAGATGCTGCGACTGCCGGAGCTGGTGGAGCTGATGGCGCGGACGCTGGAGCCGCACCACCTGACGCACTACGCGCTGGAGATGGCGACCGTCTTCCACGACTTCTACGAGAAGTGCCGCGTCGTAACGGACGACGTGCCGCTGACGAAGGCGCGCCTGAAGCTCGTCGAGGCGGCACGCGTCGCGCTGGGCCGGACGCTATCGCTGATGTCGGTCACGGCGCCCGACCGCATGTAACGCTCGACCGAGATTCCTGTCGAATGACAACAAAGGATGGCGACACAGGCCGCCATCCTTCTGATTTACCGAGAATGCCGGTTCGTTACGGTCGAACGAGCTGGTTAAGGTTCTATATTAGGACTTGCCGATCTTGTACATCTTGGTGCCGCACACCGGGCAAACGCCCTTGGTGGCCGGCTTGCCGTTCTTCATCGTCACCTTTTCGGCGTTCTTCATCTCCCTGGCGGTTCGGCACTTTAGGCAGTAGGCCTGCATTCAGTTCACCCCTTTCCTTAGAGTTTACTGGCCGTTAAACAGCCATCCACCTGCGCACCGTCGGCGGAACAGCGCCTGCGGAGCGCGCAGAGGCGCATCCATACGTTGCATTGAATATAACCATTTCGCGCTGCTTGTCAAGAGATTCGGCCGAGATTTGGCCGAAAACACCCGAATTTCAGGTTCGCGGTGGGCTTTCCGAGCCTTCGAGCACCTTCGCCGGCTGCCAGATCGCGTCGCCGCCGTATCGAAGGAGCGCGATTAGACGGCCGTCGAGCGAGTAGGCGCGGCAGGGCGCGCCCGCCGATAGGGCGACGACGCGCCCCTCGTCGGCAGGGGCCAGATTGAGGGTGCGACCGAGCCGGACGTTGGCGGCGTTCTCCTCGCCCAGGATGGCCGCATGCCAGTCGAGCAGGACGCTGTCCACGGGCAGGAGGAAGTCGGTCCAGGTGCCGTCGACAAACGCCCGTCGCAGCGTCTCGACGTCGACCGACGACTCGACGTGAAACGGCCCGACGCCGGTTCGCACGAGGCCCTCCAGGTGCGCGCCGCAGCCCAGACGCTCGCCGAGGTCGTAGGCCAGGCTGCGCACGTAGAAGCCGCGGCCGCAATCGATATCGAGAGTGAGCGCGGGCAAATCGAATTCGATGAGTTCGAGCCGGTAGACCTGCACTTCGCGGGCCTCCCGTTCCATCTCGCGACCGGCGCGGGCGTGCCTGTACAGCGGCGTGCCTTCGCGCTTGAGGGCGCTGAACATGGGCGGCGTCTGGCTGATAGTGCCGCGGAAGGAATCGAGCGCGTGCTCCACGGCTTCTCGCGTGACCGACGACGCGTCAGCGGTGTGCACGACGGTGCCATCGGCGTCGTAGGTGTCCGTGGCGATGCCCAGTCGAATGCGGGCCCGGTAGCTCTTGCGGGTGTCGAGCAGGTATTCGACGATGCGCGTTGCCCCGCCGAGACATACGAGGAGAACGCCTTCGGCCGCGGGGTCGAGCGTGCCGGCGTGGCCGACGCGTTTGACGCCGGAATGATGCCGCACGAAGGCGACGACGTCGAAGGAGGTCCAGCCGGTGGGCTTGTCGACGTTCAGGATGCCGTCCAGCGTCAAGGCGATGAGCTCTCCTGCTCTACTTCGTCCAGCAATTCGAGCACGCGGGCGCCCTGCTCCATCGAATCGTCACGGCGGAATCTGAGCTCCGGCGTGCGACGCAGCGAGAGCCGGTGGCCGATCTCGCGCCGGATGAAAGAGGAGGCGGCTTCCAGGCCGCGCAGCGCAGTTTCCCTGTCCTCCTCGCTACCCATGACGCTCACGTAGACCCTGGCGTGACTGATATCGGCGGAGATCTCGACGCGGGTGATGGTGATGAAGCCGGCGAGGCGCGGGTCCTTGACCTGCCGTCTCAGCAAGTCGCTGATCTCCTCGCGGAAGGCGTCGTTGAGGCGTGCGATGCGTCTGCTGCTCATGGGGGGTTCTTTCCAGGAAGGTCCGGGCTGATGGCGGCTCCGCTGCCGCTAGTTGACTCGCTCGCGGTGATAGAACTCCAGGACGTCGCCTTCCTGGAAGTCGTCGAAGTTGGCGAGAGTGATGCCGCACTCGTAGCCGGACTGCACCTCGCGGGCGTCGTCCTTGAAGCGGCGCAGGCTGGAGATGTCGCTCTCGGCGACGACCTCGCCGCCGCGCGTGACCCTGGCCAGCGAGTTGCGGGTCACCGCACCGTCGCGGACGTAGCAGCCGGCGATGTTGCCCTGGCGGCTGACCTTGAACACCTGACGCACCTCGGCGTGGCCGTCGACCACGTCTTTGAACACTGGCTCGTGCAGCCCCTTGAGCGCCTTCTCCACGTCCTCAACCAGCTCGTAGATGATGCTGTAATGATGGATGTCGACGCCCTCGATGGTGGCCTGGCGCAGTGCGCCCGGCTCGGGCCGCGTGTTGAAGCCGATGATGATGCCCTTCGACGCTAGAGCAAGCAAGACGTCTGACTCGGTGATGTTGCCGGAGCCCGAATGGATGATCTTGACGTGCACCTCCTCCGTGCTAAGCCGTTCCAAGGAGGTGCGGATCGGCTCGATGCTCCCTTGGACATCCGTTTTCAGGATGATGTTTAGCTCTTTGATCTTGCCGGCCGAGATCTCGCCGAAGAGGGTGTCGAGGCTGAGGGAGCGGTGCTCCCGGAAGGCGGCAGCTTCGCGCCGGCGCTGCCTCTCGGTAACGACGGTGCGTGCGGTACGCTCATCGGGCGCAGCAGTCACTACTTCACCTGCGGAAGGGACGGAGCTAAGGCCGAGTACCTTGGCCGGCGACGACGGCTCGGCCGATTTTATGCGCCGGCCGTGCTCGTTGAACATCGCCTTTACCCTGCCGAACGTCTCGCCGACGATCACCATGTCGCCCTGGTGGAGGGTGCCCTTCTGCACGAGCACCGTCGCCATGGGGCCGCGGTTCGTGTCCATTCCCGCCTCGACGACGGCGCCGCGCGCCGGCCGGTCGGGGTCCGCCTTGAGGTCGGCGACCTCCGCGACGACGAGGATGTTCTCCAGCAGGTTCTCGATGCCCTCTTTCGTCTTCGCCGATACAGGGACGCAGATGACGTCGCCGCCCCACTCCTCGAGGACGAGGCCGTGCTCCGCGAGCTGCTGCTTGACGCGGTCCGGGTTCGCCTGCGGCAGGTCGATCTTGTTGAGGGCGACGATGATGGGCACGCCCGCCGCCCTGGCGTGGTCTATGGCCTCGATGGTCTGCGGCATCACGCCGTCGTCGGCGGCCACCACGAGGATGGCGATATCGGCGACGCGGCCGCCGCGGGCCCGCATGGCGGTGAACGCCTCGTGGCCCGGCGTGTCGAGGAAGGTGATGCGCTGGTCCTTGACCTTAACCTGGTAGGCGCCGATGTGCTGCGTCATGCCGCCGGCCTCGCCGCCGGCGACGTTGCTTTCGCGGATGACGTCGAGGAGGCTTGTCTTGCCGTGGTCTACGTGGCCCATGAGGGTGATGACGGGAGGCCGCGGCTGGAGGTTCTTACTCTCCTCTTCTTCGACGGGCGCCGGGCCTTCGACAACTTCGGGCGCGATCGCCACGTCGGAATGGGCCGCAGGCTCCGGCTCGAAGCCGAGGTCGTGCGCGACGATGGCGGCGGTGTCGAAATCGATTACCTGGTTGATGCTCGCCATGACGCCGCTCTTGATGAGCTCCTTGATGACCTCAACCGGCGACAGGTGCAGCAGGTCGGCCAGATCCTTCACGGTCAGCGTCGTGGGTATCTCGACCTGCTGGCCGCTCTCCAGGGCTGGGGCGGCCCTGCTCTTGACGGCCGCGGCGGCCCTGGCGGTCCTGGCGGTCCTGGCGGCGGCGCGTTCCCGACTTATCGGTTTCCTGACCCGTGTTTGTCTAGCGATTGTCCTATTCCTCTGCTAGCTCTTCGGCGAATGCCTTCAGCTTGTCTCTGTCCGCGTCCCACAGCTTCACGCGAAGCGCGCGGGCGAGGCCCTCTTTCTTCAACGCCTCCTGCCAGCACTGTGGACGCCGGCAGAGGTACGCGCCGCGTCCGGCGGCCTTGCCCGTCGAATCGACTTCGACGCCGCCCTGCGGTGTCCTGACGATGCGGACGAGGCCACGCTTGGCGCCCGTCGTGCGGCAGGCGACGCAGGTGCGAAGGGGCACGTGCTTGACCTTCGCCTGCACATTCTTGCTCATGTTAACGCTACGCCCCTACGG
>JBGQNJ010000094.1:0-5659 GCA_041501065.1 Dehalococcoidia bacterium | reverse complement strand
GGCTTGTCGCCGGCAATCGCCAGCAGCTCGTTCTTGTGGCAGAGCATCTCGTCGCCATCGCCGGCTCGGTGCACCTCCAGCTTCAGGTAGCTGCTGCGGTGGAAGCCGTCGGCGAGCACGAGGTCGTAGTCGTCGCGCATCTCCCAGACCAGCTCGTCGAGCGACGGCTCGTCGTCGACGCGGCGTATCGACGCCACGCTGCCCGGCGCCCTGACGATAGTCATCTCGCTGCCCGCGGCCATGTAGCCGGCCGCCGCCTTCGACAGCGGCGCCAGCGCGGGCGCTTCGGTCGCTTCGATGGCGGTGGCGACGCGCGCGCCCTTCGCGGTCAGCTCGCGCACCAGCCCCTCGACGACGGCCTGCGACCCAGACCCGGGCCGTCCGACTACGCAAAGCACAGGCGGCATGGGCGCCTCCTTCCTATCCCTCTCCGTGTGACCAATGGAGCATCATGGCCGTCAGTTCGTCGCCGCGGCGCACCTCGGGCATGTCCTCCGGCACGATTACCAGCGCGTTCGCGATCATCATCGACGTCAGCACGCCGGAGCCCTGCGGCCCCGTCAGCGACGCGTAGTAGCGCCCGTCCCGCTCGCTGACGACGGCCCGCGCGAAGATGCGCCGTCCGTCCCTGTTCGTGATGCGATCCTCCACGACGACGCGGAGCGTCGGGCGCTGCCAGCCGGTCTTGCCCATCATCTTAAAGATGGCCGGTCGTGCGAACAGCTCGAACGATATCATCGAGCTGACAGGGTTGCCGGGGAAGCCGATGTGCGGCACGCGGCCGGCGTCGCCGGCAAATGTCCCGAAGGCGAGCGGCTTGCCCGGCTTCATCCGCACCGTCCAGAAGGCGATCTCGCCTTCCTGTGCCAGCACGTCCTTCACCACGTCGTAGTCGCCGCGGGAGACGCCGGCGGAGGTGAGCAGCATGTCGGCGTCCAGGCCGCCGCGGATCTTCGCCGTCAGGGCGTCGACGTTATCGGCGGCGATGCCGAGCACCTTTGGGATGCCACCGCTCTCCTTCACGAGGGCCGATACACTGTAGGTGTTGCTGTCGTGGATCTGGCCGGGGCCCAGCGGCCGGCCCAGCGGCACCAGCTCATCGCCCGTCGACAGCACGGCGACGACCGGACGGCGGATGACGCGGACCGTCGCGCGTCCCATCGCCGCCAGCGCCCCGATGTGCGATGCCCGCAGCAACGTGCCCTTCGCGATGATGCTGGCGCCCGCAGCGATGTCCTCGCCGGCATAGCGCACGTTGTCGCCCTTCTTCACGGAATGGAACACAGCGACCGACTCCACCGGCTTGGCGAACGTCCCGAACTCCCGGCCGGACGGCTCATCGGTGTCCTCAAAGGGGACGACGGCGTCGGCGCCGCGGGGCATGGGCGCGCCGGTCATGATGCGGACGGCCGTGCCGGGTCGCACCTCGCCCTCGTAGACGGCGCCTGCCGCCAGCTCGCCGGCGACCGCAAGGCGCTTCGGGTTCTGCGGGCCGGCGCCCTCCGTGTCGACGGCACGGACCGCGTAGCCGTCCATCGCCGTGTTGTCGAGCGGCGGGATGGCGAACTCCGCGGTAACGTCCTCCGCCAGCACCTGGCCCAATGCGTCGAGGAGCGGCTTCTCTTCGGCCTCCAGGACGCGGACGTAGGCCAGGATCTTCTCCAGTGCTTCTTCGACGCTCAGCAAGGGTTACCTGCCCCTTTTCCGGCAAAGAGAGCCGCCGCCCGAAAAGGCAACGGCGTCTAGAATAATTGTAGCGTAGAGCGCGTAAAAGGCGGGACCGGTCAGGACCGGACGGCGAGGCAGGTCGTCGTGCGCTCGACGCCCTCCACGTGCTGCAGGACGTCCGTGATACAGCGACCCAGCCGGTCCAGGTCGTCCGCCTCCAACTGCACGATTACGTCGAAGGGTCCGGTCACGGTGTCGACGGCGACGATGCGGGCGTCCGGGCTGCTGAGCCTAGAGATTGCCTCGCTTATCGCCCTTGCCCTGCCAACCTCCGCCTCGATGAGAACGTATCCGTGCACTGTCATCTTAGCCTCCTGCGGAATAAGCCCAACCTGCGATCATCATACCGTGCGGCGGCTGCCTGTCAAGCGTGCTCTCCGAGTCTACCGTTCGTTGACTTGCCTCATACCCTCTGCTATCATCGTCCTGTTCTGGGGCGATTAGCTCAGTTGGTTAGAGCGCTGCGTTGACATCGCAGAGGTCACTGGTTCAAATCCAGTATCGCCCACCAGACGATAAGTAGGAAATCTCGCACGTGTGGCACGTCTACGTGTTGCGAAGCCAAAAGAACGGTCGATTGTATACGGGTTCGACGGATGATCTGGAGCGAAGGCTCCAAGAACATGCCAGCGGCAAGAGTCCGTACACAAGGCACGCCGGACCTTTCGAGCTGATTTACAGCGAGGATTACGCGACACGTCTTGGGGCACGACGACGCGAGTCTTTTCAAGACGGGTCGCGGCCGGGCTGTTCTGAAGGAGAATCTGGGCCGCCGCTCTGGTTAGAGCGGTCGCCTGAGGCGACAGGTCACTGGTTCAAATCCAGTATCGCCCACCATAGCTAAAGGCGATGATCAGGACAATGTAACGGCTGGATGGCGGCAGAGAGGGGCGCCGCAAGCTGAAAGCGCCTCGCCGGAATGCCGTGAGAACCCCCTGTGAGCCGGGCGCCGAAAGCCTTCGAGTAGGCGCCCCCGGAGGCACCCGTTAGCGGCCGAAATGAGTCCCGGCAGGGAAGTCGGGAGAAACAAGGGTGGAACCACGTGGCCTCTCGTCCCTTGGCGAGGGGCTTTTCGCTTAGATCGGCCAGGAGACGCAACAATGGATTCGAAAGACGAGCGCCTGACACGCATGCGGCATTCGGCGTCGCACATCATGGCGGAGGCCGTCCTCTCGCTGTTCCCGGAGGCGAAGTTCGCCATCGGCCCAGCCATCGAAAACGGCTTCTACTACGACTTCGACCTCCCGCGCAGCCTGACGCCGGAGGACCTCGCCGTGATCGAGCAGAAGATGCGCGAGATCATCGCCGCCGACGTGCCGTTCCAGCGTGAGGAGGCGACGAAGGAGACGGCGCGCGGAATTTTCGCTGCGCAGCCCTACAAGCTGGAGCTAATCGACGACGTCGAGGGCGATAAGGTCAGCATCTACCGCCAGGGCGGCTTCGTCGACCTCTGCGCCGGCCCGCACGTCGAACGCACCGGCGAGGTGAAGGCGTTCACGTTGACGAACGTCGCCGGCGCCTACTGGCGCGGCGATGAGCATCGCCCGATGCTCCAGCGCATCTACGGCGCCCTCTTCGAGACGCAGGCGGAGCTCGACGACTACCTGCGCCGCCTCGAAGACGCCCAGCAGCGCGACCACCGGCGCCTGGGCCGCGAGATGGAGCTGTTCATGACCAGCAGCATCGTCGGGGCGGGCCTGCCGCTGTGGCTGCCGAAGGGGGCAACGGTCCGCCGCCTCCTCGAGGAGTACATCACGAAGGAGGAGCGCGACAGCGGCTATCTGCATGTCTATACGCCGGACATCGCCAAGAAGGACCTCTACGTGAAGTCCGGCCACTGGGACCACTACAAGGAGCTGATGTTCCCGCCCATGCAGCTCGAGCACGAGGAGATGGTGCTGCGGCCCATGAACTGTCCGCACCACATCCTCATCTACTCGTCGAAGCTGCGCAGCTACCGCGACCTGCCGGTGCGGATCGCCGAACTGGGCACGATGTACCGATTCGAGAAGTCGGGCGTCATGGGCGGCCTGACGCGCGTTCGCGCGATGACCCTCAACGACGCCCACATCTTTTGCCGGCCCGACCAGATCGGCAGCGAATTCGCGGGCGTCGTCAAGCTGATGGAGAAGGCGTACCGCGTGCTCGGTATCGGCGAGTACGCCTACCGCCTCTCGCTGCGCGACCCCAAGGACAGCGAGAAATACGTCGGCAACGACGAGATGTGGGACCTCAGCGAGGACAAGCTGCGCGAGGCGATGAACGACCTCGGCCTGCCCTACGTCGAGGCCGTCGGCGAGGCCGCGTTCTACGGCCCGAAGGTCGACGTCCAGATCCGCGATGTCCTCGGCCGCGAGGAGACGCTTTCGACGATACAGCTCGACTTCCATCTGCCGCACCGCTTCGAGCTGACATACATCGGCGAGGACGGCCGCGAGCACCAGCCGGTCATGATCCATCGCGGTGTCATCAGCACCATGGAGCGCATCACGGCCTACCTCATCGAGCTGTACGGCGGCGCCTTCCCGCTGTGGCTGTCGCCGGTGCAGGCGGTCGTCGTGCCGATTGCCGACCGGCACGTCGAGTACGGGCGGAGCGTCGCGGAGGCGCTCAAGCAGGCAGACTTGCGCGTCGAAGTCGACGACCGCAACGAGCGCATGAACGCCAAGATCCGCGACGCGCAGCTTCAGAAGGTGCCCTACATGCTCGTCGTCGGCGATAAGGAGGCGGAAGCGGGCACCGTCAACGTGCGGCTGCGCAGCGGCGAGAACCTCGGCGCTATGCCCGTCGACGAGCTCCTGGCGCGGTTGCGGCGTGAGGTCGCCGAGAAGACGTAGTCGCGTCGGGCTGCCGTGCCTTGTCGACGCGCTGCCCCTGTGTTAAGAAGGGGTAGTTGTCGTTTCGCGTAGAGCGGGCATCCTGCCCGCGTAGCTGACTGTGACGCGCCAGCCCACGGGAGAGAGAGGACTTGTTCAAGAAGCTGCTGGTAGCGAATCGCGGCGAGATTGCCCTGCGCGTGATGCGCACCTGCCGCGAGTTGGGCATCGCCACAGTCGCCGTCTACTCCGAAGCTGACCGCACCTCCCTGCACGTCCGCTACGCCGACGAGGCATATCTACTCGGCCCGGGCACGCCCGGCGAGAGCTATCTGAGCATCGAACGCGTGATCGGCGTGGCGCGACGCTCGCAAGTTGAGGCGATTCATCCCGGCTACGGCTTCCTGGCCGAGAACCCCTCTTTCGTCGACGCCTGCGAACAAGCGGGCATCGCCTTCGTCGGCCCGTCGTCGGAGACGATGCGGCTCCTCGGTGACAAGATAGCGGCCCGTCGGCTGGCCGCCGAAGCGGGAGTGCCCGTTGTCCCCGGCGAAGAGAGCGCCGCAGACTGCGACGAGGCGCTGGCGGCGGCCGATGGACTCGGCTACCCGGTGCTCGTCAAAGCGGTGTCCGGCGGCGGCGGCAAAGGCATCCGCCTCGTTGGGAGCCGCGACGAGATGGAAGCGGCGCTGCGTGTCGCCGGCAGCGAGGCGGCGTCGGCTTTCGGCGACCACAATCTGTACGTCGAGAAGTTCCTCGACCGGGTCCGCCACGTCGAAGTGCAGTTCCTCGCCGACGGCCATGGCAACGTGGTGGCGCTGGGGGAGCGCGAGTGCTCGATCCAGCGACGCCACCAGAAGCTGATCGAGGAATCGCCCTCGCCGGTTGTCGACGTCGCTCTGCGCGAGAGGCTGTGCGCCGCGTCCGTCGAAGTCGCGCGCGCGGCGGACTACCGGAACGCCGGCACCGCCGAGTTCCTGCTCGACGAAACGGGCCGCTTCTACTTCCTCGAGATCAACGCCCGCCTCCAGGTGGAGCACCCCGTCACGGAGCTCGTGACCGGCATCGACCTCGTCGCCGAGCAACTGCGGATCGCTGCCGGCGAGCGGCTCTCC